>JAACDL010000127.1 GCA_009936765.1 Methanobacteriota archaeon | reverse complement strand
CTCACCAGATCCATACCTTGGAGTAAACGAAGTTGGAGTGCCAACTAAGATTGCTAAAGAACTGACAGTTCCTATCCGTGTAACAACACGAAACCGTGAACAAATGCGTCAGATGATTCTTCGTGGTCCCGATGTACACCCTGGTGTTAACTACGTTATTCGTGGCGACAAGCGCCGTGTCAGAATTAACGAAAGAAGCCGTCTAATCAACGCTGGTTTCCGCTGTCACAACCCTGAATGTATGGAAGAAACAACAACTAGGTTCGACCTACATCAGGTACTACCTGCACCAAATTTCCTTCCTGGACTCGTTGTAAAGAAATTCGTTTCTCGAGAAGAGGCAGTTGCAGGCGGAGAAGAACTCGTAACCTATGCAATCGATGAAAATGCAACCCTTGCAAATCTACGCGGAGAAGATGTAGATGGTCAGCCTCTACCTGAGGACGACCCTAGAGCAGTTCTACACCATCGCTGGAAGTTCGAACTAGCTAACCATGATACTCCTTACCCGGAGCATCTTGAAGTTGCATGCCCACACTGTGGTAGCCCTGACAATGAATGGGGAGAGAGAACACGTGTTGAAGATCGCCTTGCGACCGTCGACATGAATGGCAACCCTAAGCCAGGATTGCTTGTCGAGCGTCACTTGATTGATGGCGATGTTGCAATATTCAACCGACAGCCTTCATTGCACAGAATGTCAATGATGGTTCACGAAGTTCGTGTAATGGAAGGACACACATTCAGATTCAATCTGGCTGTTTGTACTCCTTACAACGCTGACTTCGACGGTGATGAGATGAACTTACACGTTATCCAAGGAGAAGAAGCACGTGCAGAAGCTAAGATTTTGATGCGTGTTCAGGAACACATCCTAACTCCAAGATACGGAGGAGCGGTAATTGGTGGAATTCACGATCACATCTCTGGAGCATACCTTCTATCAAGGCCAGATACTAAGATTTCAAAGCGAAATGGATTAGAGATGTTAGGAAATATCGGATACACTGGCGAACTACCTAAGGTCCACAAGGGACCTAAAGGAGAATACTTCAACGGTGAAGATATTATTTCTGTAATCATCCCAGATAACATACACCTGAGATTCAGAAGCCGTTCAAATGACGCAGTAGTTGTCAAGAACGGTAAGGTAAGTGGTACTCTGGATAAGAGAGCAATTGGTGCTGAAGATGGCCGTCTACTGGACGCAATCGTACAGACCAATGGTCCAACAGAAGGTGCTAGATTCTTAGACGAATTTACACGCCTATCTATTGCAGCATGTACATCTCTAGGTTTCACAACTGGAATCGATGATGAAGATCTATCTGCTCATGCTCTAAGCGAAATCGAGGGGCACAACCAAGAAGCTCGTGATGAAGTTCAGACTGAATTGGATAAGTTCGGTAAGGATGGCCGTGGATATGAAACCCGTCCTGGAAGAACTCCTAAAGAGACTCTTGAAGAGAACATCATGGTTATCTTAGACCTCGGAAAGCAAGCAGCAGGTAATGTTGCTAAAGACGAACTAAACGAAAGCGGCAACTCAAACGCTGCTGTTGGAATGGCGATATCTGGTGCTCGTGGGTCTATGGATAACTTGACTATGATGGCAGGTAGTATTGGACAAGCAAAGGTACGTGGTGCACGTCTAGAACGTGGATACCACCAGCGTGTTCTACCTCACTTCAAGCGTGGCGGACTTGGTGCTCCTGAGAAAGGATTCATCTCGTCTTCTTTCAAGCGTGGTCTTGAACCAACAGAGTTCTTCATGCTGTCTGTTTCTGGTCGTGAATCTCTGGTTGATACAGCGGTTCGTACAAGTAAGTCCGGATACATGCAGCGTCGTTTGATTAACGCTATGGATGATCTAAAGGTGTTCAATGATGAGAATTTGTCAGTTAGGAATACTGCTAACAGAATCATCCAATTCTCTTACGGAGAAGATGGAATTGACCCAAGCCGTGGTGTACACGGTAAACCTTTCAACATCGACGTAGTTGTCGATGAAGCATTAGGCACAGATGGTCCAACCAAGACCAAGGATGAAGATGTTGTTATCACTGAAGATAAGAACTTCGACCTTGGATTTGGTGAAGGGGATTCTGAAGCAGCGGCTGGAGGTGAACTTTGATGGTAGTAAAGAGCGCAACAAAGAAGAAACTCATGGACATGTTAGTCCCTGAGGAATTTGCACACAAGCTGGCAGATGATAGAAAGTGGGATGACGTGAAAGTACTGACCGCCCAAGAAATCGCTCAGTTCTGTGAAACTGATTCTGATACAGCAGCAAGGATTCATGGAATCATTACTGGTGCTAACTCAACTAACCGTGATTCAACTGGAGATGCAAACTCAGCAACCACATCAGTTCGTCTACGCCGAGGAACTCGCCGCAGACGTACTGCAAAGACAGTTCAAGAATTAGAGGCGTACGACCCTGAAACTAAGTTGCTATCCTATGTTGATGAACTTGCAGACGATCCAGTCTTCAAGTCTATTGAAGCAGCAGCAGAAGCAGCTGGAGCGAAATTCACTCAACTAACAATTCACGATTTAACTGAAGCAGTCCATGACCGTGAAAAGGCAAAGTTGACCAAGAAGCAAGCAGAAGCACTTGTGGCTGAAGCATCCAAGGCTCAATCCATGGCCAAGATTGACCCATACGAGGCCGCAGGAATTATCACTGCTCAATCTATTGGAGAACCTGGAACTCAGATGACTATGCGTACTTTCCACTATGCTGGTGTAGCTACAGTAAACGTAACACAAGGTCTTCCTCGTATTATTGAGATTGTAGATGCCCGTAAGGTACCTAATACTCCGACTATGACTATCCGTCTATCAGGAGACAGCAGTACATCTCCTGAGGCAGCAAGAAAACTTGCTGCAGCAATTGAGATTACTACTACAGTCAATATCGCTGATATCGAAACAGACGTTGCACAACGTCGTTTGGTTCTCAAATTGAAGAAGGGTAACTTGAAGCAGAAGGGTATGACTCCTGCAGAGGTTAAGGATAAACTAGAGCGTGCACTTCGACTTTATGTTGAAGCAGATAAGGAAAAGAATCCTTCAACACTTACTCTAATCCCTGGTGTTCAAACAGAAGATGACATGAAGACTCTTGCCGAGAACCCTCCATCCTACACTGAACTTCTACAGTTAGAAGATAAGATCAGAGATATGCGATTAAAGGGTGTTCCAAACGTCGAACGTGCTAACGTTCAGTTAGATGACAAAACAGGAGAGTATTACCTGTCAACTATTGGAAGCAATCTAGCAAGGATATCTGACATGGAAGGAATTGATAGAGCAAGAACTTACACTAACAACATCATTGAGATTTATCAGTACCTTGGTATTGCAGCAGCAAGACAAGCTATTGTCAATGAGTTGCAAGCAACTTTAGACGGAGCCCGTCTTGAAGTCGACGTACGTCACTTGTTGATGGTTGCAGATGTAATGACTAGTGAAGGTGAAGTGCGTGCAATTGGTCGCCATGGTGTGTCCGGTACAAAGCACTCAATCTTAGCTCGTGCAGCATTCGAAGTTACAGTTAACCACCTGCTAAAGGCTGGAATCATTGGTGAAAGAGACAACTTAACTGGTGTCGCTGAAAACATCATTGTCGGACAACCTATCAGCCTAGGAACCGGATCTGTGGAATTGTATTACATCCCAGAGTGAAATTCAACATTGAGAAGCGGAATTGTGGAGGAATGAAAATATGGATATAAGTAAACAACTGAAGATTGCAAATACGACTGGTGAGTTATTGTTTGGACAACGCCAAGCAATAGATGCTTGTGCTGAAGGAGATGCCAAGTGCATAATTCTTGCAGCCAACTGCCCACAGGAGTACATAGATGACCTTGCTGCAAAGCACCCAGAGGTTACTATGCACCGAACTGTAATGGTTAATCGTGACCTTGGCGTTGCATCAGGTAAACCGTTTAGCGTATCGACAATCACTGTTGTAAACGCTGGTGATTCTGATTTGTTGACCCTAGACAGCAATCTAGAGTGAAACTAAAGACGGAGAGACTTTGGAAAGGCCATGGGCCTTGACCTCGTCGCTGTGATGAGAAAGTTGGGCGTCAGCCTTGACACCGATTCTGCTCCTATCACATCTCCTGGAGTAATTACATGGCTTGGCAGACTATTAGATGTCACTCCAGAACATTCTCAACAAGGCTTAGTCGAAGGCATGGAGGTTTGGACCTCTGGTCAAGGATTTGCACCTCTTGATTTGGTAGGCATTGAATCATGGTTATTCGATGCTCCAAGAGGCGACCACCTGATTATTGTAGAACGGAAAATGACATTTGATCTGAAAGATTCACCTTCAAGGGATGGAAGGTTTTTGTCAATCTGGCCTCAAGACAAACTTGCAGCTTTCATCGGACATGCAGTATTAGATGGTAGTTTAGTGATAGTTGAACAGTTGGAAGTTGAGGAGAATTCAGAAGTACCTGAATTATTCTCTGGCAAAGGCCCATTCACATTGAAGCCATTGAATGATTTTTCAGCATTAGAGAAGAAAGGATATGATGTCTCAATGGCTAAACCAGTACTTATTCCTGCCATTCTTTACAGAGTTAATGGCACGCTTAAGGGGCCTGTGGAAGATGAAATAATTAGATGGGTACTGAATTGTGATGGTCTCCATGTTATCGATGATGTTGAATTGTTGGAAAGGTCTCCAATGCTCAACCATGAACGCCTGCCAATCGAGGAAAACCCAACTTTTGCCGACGTACTTTCAGAACGGCGTACTTTCTCAGATGGAATGGGTGATTTACTACGTTGGTGGAAGTTTGATGAATCCTCATCTAATAGAACTGAGTACAAGGTGTTAGTACCTGCTCATAAAGGTGTAGATTCTCTTGGTAAAAAGTGGGTTTTGAACGGCGTGACAGGTAATGTCCATTCAAACTTCTAGGCAAAGACTTCTTGAGCCAGTTTCATGACCGTAGGTCATGCGCTATCGTGCAGTATTGAGTCTGGCAATAATCTCTATCCTTCTTGCGAGTATTATTCCCGTGTCCAATGATATTGAACTAACAGATGTTGTATCAGTATCATATGCTGATTCTGAACCGGAATTTTTGGTTCAAGCAGGCTCCACCTTTGGCCATGTTAATGGTACACAAATCGGGGCTACACCTGATGGTTGGATTGTAGCCGGCAATACTAGACACACTATGACCTTCGGTTCAAACCAAGTACAATCGACATCCCCCTACAATACTCAATTGGATGCAGACTCTTATGTCGCATCTTTAGACAATCAGGGCAACTGGAACTGGGCAGTAATGCCTGATGCATCACTAGGATTGACCGTGTTGACATGTTTGACAACATCGGTTATGGGCGATGTTTACATTGGAGGTTTGATTGTCGGCGAGGTCTCTTTTGGTTCAACAGTATTACGTAGTCAAAACCAGTATGGTGATGGATTCATAGCTAAGGTAGATGCATTCAACGGGCAGTGGTTGTGGGCGGTAATGTTCACTTCACCTTATGTCGAAAATAGCACAAGTCCAAACAGTAGCAGTGTCGAGGGTTTACAAGAAACAGTTTCTGGCGATTTGATCGTATCCGGTACTCAAAAAGGAGTCACAGATTTCGGAGGTATTAGCAAAAACAATACTGATTCTGAACTCTTTGTAGCGGAGTTTGACCGGATGACTGGTAGTCTAAACTGGGTTTCTACTGCCGGAGGTATTGGTGTTGAGAACGGAGGTGAAGTAGCCGTAGACTCTTCAGGAAATATTTGGCAAGCAGGTACTACTGATGGTACATTCTCATCTAATGGCAAATCTCATCAAGCGGTTAGCAATACAGACACATTAGTCATCAAATGGAGCCCTGGAGGAGTTGTACAAGACGTAATTGGCTTAGCAAGTGGGGCGGGTGAAATTAATATTCCAGAGGATTTGATTGTAACTCAGAACGATGATGTTGTTGTATCTGGAGTCTTCTTAGGTTCATTAGATGCCGGTAATCAAAATACTCTAACCGATAAGGGCCAGGGAGATGCTTACGTCGTCAAGATTCTCAAAACAGGTACTAGTTCTTGGGCCACGAGTGCAGGTAGTAGCACAGGTACTCAGAGAGTTTACTCGATTGCTGAGACCTCATCTGGAGATTTTATCGCAGGTGGAATGATTTCTGGTCCAACAGATTTCGGAATACATGTCGCCAATACTAACGGTGGATTAGACCTATACATGGCTCAATTAGATAGTTCAGGCAACTGGGATTGGGTGGAAAACTTGGGAAGTACTAGTGACGACTTGTTTGCAGGTTTGGCAGTCAATTATACCGATGTCCCTGCGGCTTTCGGTTCATTCCAATCAACTATCAACAAAGGAACTCAGTCTGTAACTAGTACTTGGGGTCTCGACCTGGTTATTTGGACTCTTGATCCAACCAACAATGCGGACAGTGATAACGACGGCGTCAATGACTTAACAGATAATTGTCCAAATACGAACAATCCTTTGCAAATAGATAGTGACCTTGATGGAAATGGTGACGAATGCGATTATGATGATGACAATGATGGAATCACAGATAACTCAGGTGATGATTGCCCAAGAGGCGGGGCTTGGAATTGGACTAGTGATTCTACAACTGATTTCGATAATGATGGATGTAAAGACGCTAGCGAAGATAATGATGATGACAATGATGGTATTGAGGATTCAAATGATGACTGTCTGAGTTCTTACTCTCCTCCTCGCAATTGGTGGTCTTCCGATTCTTCTAATGATATTGATAGCGATGGCTGCAGAGATGCAGATGAAGATCTGGATGACGATGGTGATGGTTATGATGATGCAGCAGATGATTGCAACAAAGTCGCAGGAACCTCAAGTCTAGGATCATATCAAGGATGTATAGATTCAGATGGAGACGGTTGGGCTAATATTGAAGATAGCTGCCCCGACTCTTTTGGAAATTCATCACTTGGTGGGACACTAGCGTGTCCAGACACTGATGGTGATGGTTGGGCCGACATCGACGATGATCTCCCTAATGATAATACACAATGGAGCGATGTCGACGGAGACGGATACGGTGATAATCAGGATGGAAATACTCCGGACGCTTGTATCGACACATCTGGTACCTCAGTTCTAGACAGATATGGATGCCCAGACCCAGATAATGACGGTTATTCGTCTGAAGATTCTTCTTGGTCAGTAGGAGATGGTGCAGATGCATTCCCGATTGATGAAACACAATGGTCGGATTGGGATGAAGATGGATTTGGTGACAACTATGGTAATTTATCATGGATTGACCGTAATACAAACTGGCCAGGAGAGTATTATCAATATTCTAGAGACCAAGACGCATGTCCTACTTTAGCAGGGAATTCTTGGCAAGATGACATCTTAGGTTGCCCCGATGGCGATGGTGATGGTTGGGCTAACTTCATGGATGCATTCCCAGCAGACGCTAATGAATATGAAGATACAGATGGTGATGGAATAGCAGATGGTTATGATAACTGTCCAGAAGTAGAAGGGTACTCTACAAATGATGTAGTTGGCTGTCCTGATTTCGATATGGATGGTTATGGTGACCCTGTTGATGGTACCGACTGGAATCCTACAGATCCAACTCAATGGTCCAATATTGATGGTGACCAATATGGCGATAATCCACAAGGAACATCTGCGGACGATTGTATCGAAACTGCAGGGTTTTCATACAAAGGTGGAGTCCTTGGATGTGTAGACACTGATAACGATGGTTGGGCAGATTTGATTGACAAGTTCCCTGAAGATTCTTCACAGTGGAACGACACAGATGGAGATGGTTTTGGAGATAATCCAAAAGGCAAGAATCCTGATTTATGCCCAGATGTAGCAGGTGTAGCGGAAGAAGATGGTTGTGAGGCTAAGGTCAAAGAATCCTCTGGCGGAAGTATACTTGCTTATGGAGGAATTGGAGTCGGAGTTCTACTTGTAATTATTATGGCGGGATTGCTAATTATGAGAAGAATGGGTTCAGATGAAGGGGAGAAGGATTGGGTTACAGATGTAGGCATTCCAAACATGAATGCTCAACCGGCTATGCCTGATATGTCTGCAATGCCAGCAAACAGCGGGCTGTATGCACAAGCAGTTGCTCCACAGCAGCCAGCATACTCTCAGTATCAACAACCAGTCCAACCGGTCCACCCAGTAGTTGTGCAACAACAAGCGGCTTCTCCTAATCTAGCAGCATTACCTGGTCAGGCGGTAATGCCACAGCAAGCTCCATTGGGTCCAACATTCTACGATGTTGGGACAATGAGATCAGACGGAAATGAGTGGCTAGAATTCCCAGTTTCCAGTGGTGCTTGGTACATGCGTGACCCGACTACTAAGCAATGGGTACGCAAGATTTGAGGTTTTCAAATGGTTACTGTGACCTTGTTGGGTAGTGCCCAAGATGGGGGTGTACCCCAAGTTGGATGTAATTGTTGTATAGATTTAGAACAAAGATATCCAGTTTCTATTGGTTTGACAGATGCAGAAGGTGGAAAGCACCTGTTTGAAGCGACTCGCTATCTAGGGGAGCAGTTACGTATTTGGGGAGTTGACTCGGTGGATTCCTTATTTTTGACTCATGCTCATTTTGGACATGTTGATGGCTTAGGTTTATTTGGAAAAGAGACAATGAATGCTCAAGGAGTCTCATTACATTGTTCTAAGAGTATGTTGGATTTGATTGAAAGAACACCGAATTGGTCGATTTTGTTATCACATGGGGTTTTTTCTCCTCGAACCGCATCACTTGTCCAGTTACCTGGCGTAACTGTTGAGGCCCTGGAAGTGCCACATAGAGCAGAACTTTCGGACATGCATGCATATTTGATTAAAGCCGAAAAAACTCTATTGTTCCTTCCTGATCATGATACTTGGCAAGAAACTCTTAGAGAGCATGATTTACGTGCTTGGCTTAATCATTTGGAAGTAGATGTCGCTTTGATAGATGGGACATTTTTCAGCTCAGATGAATTGAAGCACCGGAACCAAGATGACGTACCGCACCCCCCTGTAGAGCAAACCCTACAGATGCTAGGGGAAAGAAGAGAAGGAGATGGGGATGTAGTATTCATTCACTTGAACCACACTAACCCACTTTGTAGGGACCCAACACCTGTAACTGAATTAGGCTGGAAAGTAGGCAATGAAGGAGACGTATTCGATCTCAGGTGAAATACCACAACTCGATTGCTACGACACAAGCGATGATTATCCCAGTAATTGTAATGAATTTGTCTCGGCTTGGTAAGCGTTCTTTCAACCATGGGTCCTTTTTTACCCATAGTAAAACAAAGTGAGCGATAAATGCCGCTCCCATTCCAGGGACCGATTCGAATATCTCCTCATTGAGTCCAAGAATTCTCCAAGTAATAACTCCCGTAAGTGCACTTACCATCATGATAATTGAGTGTGAAGACGAAGGCTGATATCCTGAAAAGCGAACTACCAGTAGTGGTATGAATATTCCACCTAAACCGTATACCGCTAGTACTACTAAGCTGAATACTGAGTTATTTTCTGTCCATAATGCACCCAAAGATATCGCTGTTGCCAAAATAGCCATTGTGACTGTGGTAAGTTTGGTTTTGGAGTGATCCTGTGCCCAACTTGGAATTAAATCGTCAGTTATTGCAGCAGTACATGCAAGAACTTGACTATCTGCTGTAGACATTGTCGCAGCAAATATCGATGCGAGTATTACGCCAACCCAGAATGGTCCAAGAACGTCCATTGCCAAAAGTGGCAATGCTAATTCAGGGTCGAAAGAGCCCTCGACGGGGAACATGACTCTGCTTGCTAGACCAATGAGAATCATGAGAATCAAGAACGGTGTCTGCCATACGAAGAACCAAACACATGCTTTCTTGCGGTCAGAATCTGACTCGAGAGTCATTATTCTGCTTACGACTTGAGGTTGACCTGCAACTCCTACCCCTCCAAGGAAGAAGGCAAAAACCCACAGTGAAAATCCGAACTTCAACCCCTGTGGTGCAATGTCAGTTAGATTGGGGTCAATCGATGTGAGTGATGCATGCATACCGGAGAACCCTCCTATCTCTTCCATTGCAACCCAACAGAGTAGTGTAGATCCAATAATCATCACACATGATTGTGCAGCATCAGTCCAAATCGATGCTCTGATTCCACCAGCGGTACAGTACAATATTACCAACATGTAACCTATGAGGATTCCAACTACTTGCGACCAACCTAACATTGCGAAAAGGGCCTTTCCTCCACTTGATAGTTGCGCTGCTGCGTAAATAAGTAGGAACATTACAGAGAATATTGCAGCAAGTTTTGCCTCAGGAGCACCTTTGACTTTAGCGACTAAACTAGAAAGTGATCTAACATTCCTCTCATTAGCCTCATGTTGGATTCTTTTGTAAAGCCAGATCCAAGCTACTAGCTGACCTAAGGTTGAGATTAATGAAATCCAAATTGCTGAATATCCATACATCCACATAAATCCGATAAATCCAATGAACATGTATCCTGAATTCCATGTTGAAACAGCACTCAAGGCAGCCAATGCAGGATGCATTCCTCTTCCTGCAACTAGATAGTCATCAGTTGTATTTTCTTTTACAAAAATCGAGGCCATTCCTACCCCGGCAAATATCAGGAGGAATAGTAAGAATGATGCTAGAACCCAGATGTCCATGTCTGACACCTATCATGTTAGAACTTCAAGCAATCTGTCCTGTTCTACAGCTCTTCG
>JAACDL010000017.1 GCA_009936765.1 Methanobacteriota archaeon | reverse complement strand
TTGATTTCAGGATTCGAAGAGAGCCTACTTTCCGCTAAAGCTGACAAGGATATTTCGCTAGAAATCGCTCCTGCAGATGCTTACGGCGATAAAGACCCTGCCCAAATTGAAACTATCTCAATCGACAAGTTGCTACGCCATGTCCGTGACCCTAAGTCATTGTACATTGGAGGACCTGTCTCAATCGAAGGTCGCCAAGGAACTCTCTCTTACCTCGCAGCAGGTCGTGCACGTATTGACTACAACCACCCTATGGCTGGTCGTAAACTAAAGTACGACTACAAGATTGTAAAGGTAATCGAAGGAAAGGAAGAGAAGGTATCTGCTCTGCTAGAAGCAAATACTGGTCATGAAGGATTCGTAGTCACATTTGACGGCGATGACCTTTCAATCGTTGTCCCACAAACTATGCTTTTCGACACCAACGCTGCAATGCAGAAGTTCCGCTTAGTAACCGTACTAAGAGACGCTGTCAGTGCTGGCAAGGTATCTTTCGTTGAAGAACACGAACCTCGTGTACCTACTGAAGATTCCGAAGAAGAGTGAGCCTTAACGGGTAACACTCATCATCTTGATTGGGTTGAGAGTTAACATGGATGACACAGAGTTCTCCAACGGAGAGCGGCTACTTCTATCCATTTTCGCTTCGATAGCACTCCTAGTAATCGGAGGGTTAATTTTCGCTCCAGAAATGTTCTGGGATGATTTTATCAAAATATACATCTGGGATCCTATCGTAAAAGATGCTGGAGAAAGTGGTGATGCTGGTTACTCAGGCGTCAACACTGCAATTTACATCCTTACTATGGTCGCTGCAGTAATCGTACTGCAGGCTGTATTCAGGAAATGGAGACTACCCGTAGACGATAGGATGGGATGGGCGTTAATCGCGTGGGTAGTTCTAGCACCGGTTCTACGAGTTATGGAAGATGCTGATTACTTTGCAGAAGGCGTCGATGTACTATTTATCTCACCACTAATCCACATTCATCTTGCAGCATGGCTAGTTATTTCTGGGTTCATTGGGCATATTGGAAAGAAGAATGAAATCTCAATGCTAGCAATGCTCCTAGTTGCCTACATTGCATTTACTGGCCTGTTGGTATTACCGAATGTTCACATCCATGACACTGGCCACTTTTGGATACTTAGTGGTGCTATTGCCGGAGCGGTAATGATTGCTGTAGTGATCCACAATACTTGGGACTGGGAAGCGATTCCTAGAAGCATGCTTGCTTTTGCAATCGGATTAATCACTATGGGGGTCGGGCATTGGATTCAACTCAGTTCAACACCTTGGGCTCAAGATAGTGGATTAATGCCACGAGACAACGAGGTTATTTGGCCAGTTCTTGTAGTAGTAGTCTTACCATTAGTGATCACTTGGGCTGTATGGAGACAAGGAGAAGAAGACCTTGCTCAATTACGCTTAACTGGAAACGAAGTCGGATTAATTCCGGATGGAATGACATTAGCTGAATGGGAAAGCGAAGACCGCTCTGAACACGCTGTTGAAATCCTAACTCCAAAGGGCATACTTGCTACTCCAATGGTTGCAGGGATGTTGTTTGGGCAATTATGTGATGGTCTTGCCACAATGGTGGGTATCGATTGGTTCGGATATTCTGAGAAGCATCCTGTTTCTGATGCAGTGATTCAATTTGGTGACAGCCTAGACATCTTCGGTGAAGGTGCGTGGCTATTTTTCTTAGTCAAGGCGTGTATTGTATCTCTGATAGTTTGGATGTTTTCACAAATGCGGATTGAAAGTCGTCAACAGCATTTGCGTGTCTTGATTGTACTAGCAGTAATGATTGTCGGGCTTGCTCCAGGATTACGAGACATTGGCCGCTTAATTCTTGGAGTATAAGCGGTTGATTCAAGTCGAACTCTACCTTCGGTTGTGATGAGGGGCAGACATGGATAGACTAGCAACCCGTGTCAATCGTGCCGACTCAGACTTCCAAAAGCGACGAACTCACAATCAAGAATTGATTGAAACTCTTCGAAACCGCCTAGATACCGTAAGCAATGGTGGAGGCGGGAAATACGTCGAGAGGCATAGAAGTAGAGGTAAAATGCTAGCTAGAGAACGTATTGAGAAAATTATCGACCCAGGGACTGCTTTTCTCGAATTATCTCCTCTTGCTGCATATGAATTGTATGATGGTAGAGCAAATAGTGCCGGTATAGTAACCGGAGTAGGAATGATACACGGGCGAGAATGCCTATTCGTAGCCAACGATGCTACTGTGAAGGGAGGATCCTACTACCCAATGACTGTCAAGAAACACATTCGTGCACAAACTGTTGCTCACGAAAATAATCTGCCTTGCATCTACCTAGTAGATTCCGGCGGAGCATTCCTACCTATGCAAGACGAAGTATTCCCCGATATTGGCCACTTTGGTCGAATTTTCCGCAATCAAGCAAGAATGTCGGGAGACGGAATACCACAGGTTGCTGCCGTACTGGGGAGTTGTACAGCTGGAGGAGCATACGTTCCAGCAATGAGTGACGAGTCGATTATTGTCAAAGGAAATGGAACTATTTTCCTTGCAGGCCCTCCCTTGGTAAAGGCTGCTACAGGCGAAGTTGTGACTGCCGAAGAATTAGGTGGAGCAGATGTGCACACCGCTCAAAGCGGAGTGGCTGATCACTATGCTGAAGATGAATCGGAAGCATTGAGAATGGTTCGCAATGTAGTAGAGAACCTTGGCTCTAGAGAACTTGCACCATTCGATAGAATAGAGCCAGATGAGCCATTCCATGACGTTGAAGATTTACTAGGGCTTATCCCGTCAGATAATCGAACTCCTGTTGATATCAAGGAAATAATATCTAGAATTGTAGATGGTAGTAGATTCCATGAATTCAAGGCCAGATATGGTCAGACTTTGATTTGTGGATTTGCCCACATTCACGGTTACAAGGTAGGAATTGTTGCAAACAATGGAATCCTGTTTTCAGAATCCTCACTAAAGGGGGCGCATTTCGTTGAATTGTGTGGACAAAGAGGCATCCCTCTGGTGTTCTTGCAGAACATTACAGGGTTCATGGTCGGCAAAGCGTACGAAGCAGGCGGTATTGCCAAGGACGGTGCAAAATTGGTCACCGCAGTATCCTGCGTCAATGTTCCAAAGTTCACAGTAATTATTGGGGGCTCGCACGGAGCTGGAAATTACGGCATGTGCGGCAGAGCATATGACCCAAGATTCCTATTCATGTGGCCTAACAGTCGAATTTCTGTAATGGGTGGTCCACAGGCTGCAGATGTACTAACAACTGTCAAACAGGACCAGAGGGCGCGTGAAGGAATGCCACCGATGGAAGGGGAAGAATTAGACGATTTCCGCTCACCGATTCTGGAAAAGTATGAGACTGAAGGTAGCCCATATTATTCCACAGCGAGACTCTGGGATGATGGAATAATCGATCCAAGAGACACAAGAGACATCCTTGGTTTATGCATCGCAGCGAGTCAAAATGCGAAGTTGCCAAATGACCGATTTGGCGTATTTAGAATGTAATTGGAATTTTAATTTTTGCAATTGGAGAATTAGACATGAATAATCAACCCACAACTTCACTTATCCAATTGGAGACCGACGGATGTATTGCTCGCGTTAGTCTGGCTCGTTCAGACAAATATAACGCCTTGAATATCCAAATGATTACTGAATTAATCGAAGTATTCCAATGGACATCAGAAAACTCAGTAGGCACTACTGGAAAGTTAGCATCTGATGACGGAACTCCTTACCTCAGAGTGCTAACACTAACCGGCCAAGGCAAGCATTTCTGTGCAGGGGCCGACATCAATATGATGAGAGATGCAGGAGCAAATACTCCCGAAGAGAACCGAAGAGATTCTGAAAGACTCGATGCTTTGTTCAATGGACTTTGGTCTCATCCATGTTTCACAATTGGGTTAGTTCAAGGCGTGGCATTAGGCGGAGGCGCTGGTTTGATTGCTTGCCTAGATCACGTAATCTGTAAACCAGATGCTAAAATTGCATTGTCTGAAGGGAAACTTGGAATCCTCCCTGCTGTAATTGGACCTTACGTCTACCGTAGAATGGGCAGCGCAAATTTCCGCAGACATGCTATGCTTGCAGGGAGAATGGATACATCTGAAGCCCTCAGAATTGGCATGATTGATGCCATTAGTGAAGATGTTGAAGCAGATTCGTCAAAGATTATCTCAGAAGTTCTCTCTACAGGCCCTTGCGCAGTGACTGCTGCAAAAGAATTGACTCTAGGATTTGACAGATGGTCCGAAGACGATGAATCTCTCAGACTATGGACATTGGACTTCACTAGCAGAATGCGTGGAAGTCATGAAGGCCAAGAAGGGCTTTCTTCATTCCTAGAAAAGCGAAGCGCTAACTGGAAACCTGAGGAGTGATTCGATGCTAAAACGCACTCTCGTCGCAAACCGCGGTGAGATTGCATGCCGTATCTTACGGGCTTGTAAGGAAGCAGGGATTGAAGGAGTTGCAATCCATGCCGCAAATGATACTGGCTCGTTGTTCACAGAGATTGCTGACATTGCAATCCCTCTGCAAGGAGAAGGCCTTGCAGAAACATATCTCAATCAAGAACAAATGCTTGAGATTGCAATACAAAACGGATGTGATTCCATACATCCTGGCTTCGGATTCCTATCAGAGAGAGCGGATTTCGCTCAGGCCGTAATGGACTCTGGCCTGATATGGATTGGCCCTTCTCCAGAAGCGATAACACAAATGGGCGACAAAATGACTGCAAGGATCACCATGAAAGCTGCAGGAGTCCCAGTAATCCCGGGAGAAGAAATAGATGGAGGCCTAGAAGAAGTTCTCGCCATAGCTCCTTCTGTTGGATACCCATTATTGCTCAAAGCAACTGCTGGAGGCGGCGGTAAAGGAATGCGAGCAGTGTATGAAGAAGAGAATCTGGAAAGCGAAGCAAAGGCTGCAATGCGAGAAGCATTGAACGCATTTGGAGATGACAGAGTCTATGTTGAGAGATTACTAACTGGAAGTCGACACATCGAGATACAAGTTTTAGCCGACAAGTACGGGAGAACTATCCACCTAGGTGAAAGAGAGTGCAGTGTTCAACGCAGACATCAAAAGGTGTTCGAAGAAGCTCCTAGTGTTGCTATTGACGCCGAATTACGACAGGCTATGGGGGAAGCCGCATGTGATGCCGCAAGAGCCGTGAATTACGAAGGAGCAGGCACTGTAGAATTCTTAGTCACTCCAACTGGTGAGTTTTTCTTCCTCGAAATGAATACTAGAATCCAAGTCGAACATCCAGTCACTGAGATGGTTACTGGTGTAGATTTGGTCAGAGAACAATTACGAATTGCTGGAGGAGAAGCCATGAGTTGTGGAGATTTAAACATCCGAGGCCATGCAATCGAAGTCCGCCTATATGCAGAAGACCCTGCCAATAATTTCCTTCCAGCAATCGGTCAACTAAAGCGATTTATCCCCCCGACTGGCCCTGGTGTGCGCCTTG
>JAACDL010000126.1 GCA_009936765.1 Methanobacteriota archaeon | reverse complement strand
ATTGATTTATGGATGTTAGTTCCGCCATTAGAAGCGCCTGGAGAATTCCATGAGGTTACTATTTCAGTAGAGCCACTTGGAGGATTAGATATCCATTCAGAGGATAACTCAGTAATGTTTGAAGCAATTACAGATACCATACGTCAGCCACGTCTAGATGGAATTTCTGTGGAAAGATCTATTGAAACAAATTCATCACACACTTTCAACGCTACAGCATGGAATATTGGTAATGCGCAGGACAGTTCGATTCGGGCAAGATTGGTAATTCAAACATCGACTTCTTCTTGTGAGGTCATTGGGTTCTTATCTACAAATAATGGTCTTTCAAAGAGTTCTGAGGAATGGATTAATTTGAATTTAGGACCAACTGAATCAGTCATCCTATATTCAGATATTATCGTATCAGAAGATTGTGAATTAAATTCAATAATTTCTGCCACAATTGAGTTAGAAGGCGGTTTAGATGAATTGGGCAGACCAATTACTAAGACAGTGTCAACTGTTCTAATGGTGGCTGAAAGAAGGAATGTTGTTGTAGAGGAAATTGAACAAAGTGTCACAGATATCCCTCCAAACACTCCACACATTCTATGGATTAATATGTCATCAACATCTACAAAAAGTGAAAATTTTGACATTAGTGCGAAACTACCAGATGGATGGGGGGCGATATGTGATGGTAATGCATTACATATTGACACTATAAGAGGCGAAATAGATCAAGGCCACTTAACTACTCAAAAATACAATATGCGGTGTGAAATTATCCGGGAATCTGGTAGCTACAGCGGAGATGTTGAGATTCTAATAAATGGCACCGATGATAGGATTAATCACCGTATTTCACAGAGTATTACATTGAGTACACCTGTAAATGAAGAGTCATACTCATCAACTTTGGTATATTCAGGATTAAGTGTACTTGTGGTAGTAGTATTGACATTATTTTTCATTCGTAGAAGAGATAGTAATGAAGAAGAATACTACGAAGACGATGAAAAATATGTAGAAGACGTTGTACCGATTGCTGGCCCGCCTGCAACAGCATTTGCCGGCCCACCTTCAACTGTACATTCCGAAGAGAATGTATTGACTGAATACGAACAACAAGTGGCAGAATACAACCGCAAAGTTGCCGAGTATGAAGCATGGCAAGCAGCGCAAGGTTCACAGCCAGTACATCATACGACCAATCATGAGTGATGTACCCGGCATGTGGTATGGATTACTCAGTTTAGTGGCAATATTTGGAGTTGCCACATGGTATCTCGATAATTTTACTCAGAAAGACAATTTGAAAAGAATTGTTGGAATATGTGGAGCAATATCGATGTTATCACTCGTATATCTTACATTTACAACCGAGGGGATGTAATGATTGAAGGAGATTGGTCTAATTTTATCCCGGTCCAGCTCCCAGTTAATTGGGAATATAGGGGTGAGCCTGGTATTCATCCTGAAATAGAAGGTATTACAGGCAGAAATGTTGTATTTTTAATTGAGAAAACATTTACTCGTTTTGAAAGATTACTTGCTAAATTACTTCGTGCCCCAAAGGTCGTAAGGCGTTCCATGCATCATACTCAATCTATGCTTTGGGAATTGATGAATGGAGAAAGGAATGTTGGAGAAATATGCCAGATTATGGTATCACTATATCACGAAGATATTGCACCAGTAGAAGGACGAATCAAAGCCTATCTAGAAGTATTTGTAAGATTAAATGTTGCAACTGTACTCAAGATTCGTGAAGAAGAGTGAGAATATCTTCAGGCGGCCTTCCGATAACTGCCTTGCCATTGTGTATGAGAATTGGTCTTTGAAGAGCCTTGGGTTCTATTTGCAATAATCTTTGAATTTCATTTTTTTGGCTTAGATTATATTCTGACTTATCCGATATATCGTTCAAACGAATTACATCTGATAATTCCAATAAAATACTCATGTCACCAGGAGAGATTCCTTTCTCCAAGTAGCGATAATCTTCAAAATCTGCACCTTGTTGCTGAAGGAGGGCCACTGCTTGGCGGGACTTAGAGCATCTTGGATTGTGATACAGGCGCATATTAATCCCAATATTTGGTAGTAAATCATATTGGCGACCATACCAAACGTAGGCCGATTCCATCACTACGCTTGTCAACAGATGAAATTCCCCTGTAGGAAGAAGTAGTGGATTCTGATTCCATTAACCACGAACCACCCTTAGTAATACGTTTGATTCCAACTTCGGTCGATGTCCATTCTGCAACATTGCCATGGCAATCAAACAACCCCCAATCGTTAGATTTCTTCTGACCCACCTCCCGTGTAGTAGCCCCGGAATTACCTCCGTGCCAGGCAACTTCATCTAAATCGGCATCTCGATCAGAGTGATACCATCTTGAGGTCGTACCTGCTCTACATGCAAATTCCCACTCTTCTGCTGTTGGAAGTCGCCATACTCCTGACAAACCTAGTCTCGGCTCTGATTCTCTTTCATTTAATCTCGAGATGAATTCCTGAGTATCAAGCCAACTCACACGTTCAACTGGCCTAAGTCCGGCTGACCAACCATCTTGAAACTTAGAAGGATTGTCCCCCATTACAACACTCCACTCTACTTGAGTAACGGGCCGTGCGCCAATGAAGAATGGTTCTTTTACGATTATATCTCCGGTTTCTCCCGGTTCAATAAGGATGAATGTACCACCATTTTCGTTACCAAATGTTGGTCTCACAAATGACCTGATAATGGATTCATGTATGAAATGAGCGGGAACGCATACGGACAATCCTTATCCCATATGGGAATGACAACAGCATGGTGACCCCATGTCCGATGGTGAAAATATCAACCCAATCGATGCTGCGGCTGAAATTACCGATGCTATGATGAACTCATTAGCAGATGTTGTTAAAACTGCTATTTCGAGTCCTGCTGAAGAACATCAACATGAAGAAAGAGTTACACAAGAAAGTAATGATTCTCAAGAAGATGAGGAGTTGGCGATTGATACAACTGTTGACGACTTAGTAACTGAAGGCGAAGCAGCGCACCGTTCTGGAGACCATACTGCGGCATTAACTGCTTTCAACAAGGCAATCGCATTAGACCCGTCAAACTCAATGGCTTGGTTCAATAGAGGAGTATTGCTAGAAGCCGAACAAGACCCCAAAGGTGCAAGACAATCGTTCGTAATATGTTTGGACTTAGATCCAAATCATGGCCCGGCGCTAGCAAATCTAGCAGTACTACTAGACAGGCTCGGAGATATGGACGGCGCTGTTGAGATAGCTCACAGGGCGCTACAATATTTCCCTGGCCATCCTCATTTAGTCAATATCATGGATTCCAATAAAGCAGCAGGTGGAGTGATACATAACACTCCAACAGTAATGCCACACACTCAAGAGAAGTTGGTTGATCAAAATTTGACTCCTACTGTTGGCAACTCTGTAAATGAATTATTTGAAGAAACAAATGAATCAGAGGCTGCCGTTGAAACTGTAGAACCGCAAGTTCAAACTCCAATGCCTGAGATTGTTGAAGAGCCTGAAGAAGAAAAAATCGACCTCGATGCTTTATGCCAATCAGCAACTTCAATGTTGACTAGTGGTGATGCATCTGGTTCACTTCAACTTCTGAAAGATCATTTGCATAGCGATGCTGCGCAACATTTCGACTCCTGGAGGATTGCTGCAGGGGCAATGGCTGCAATGGGCCTAGATGACCACGCAATAGGAGCATACTCCCATGCAATAGGCCTTAATCCAAGTAATGCGAAATGCCATTTCAACCTAGGTGCCCTTCATGAGAGAAAAGGAAGTTCAAATCAGGCCTCGAAATGCTTCAACAATGCCTTAGAAAATGATGCAAGTTACACAAAAGCAGCAGAAAGGTTAGCAAATATTTCAGAAAGTACGGGCGATGTTGAAAGTCTATTGAAGGCAAGACGTCACCTGGTGAGTCAAGAAGGTGGAAGCAAATCTCTTGCCTTATTATTGGTTGAATTAGCAGAAGGTGAAGCAAAGATTTTAGAAAATACCGCTGGTTTACCACCTACAATTCCAGAAGGACCTGCTCTAGCAGCAGAAGCTGTATCAATGTGTGAAATAAATACACAATTGATGGGTCGTGCACTGTCTGCTGCAGGAAACCATACAGATGCTGTCAAGTGTTGGAAAGGAATGATTCAATCTGACAAGAATAATCCCGAATTATGGACTGGACTTGCCCGCTCACTAGAAGCTGCAGGAGATATGACAACTGCACAAAGATGTCATGAAAAGGCACATCTATTGGTAAATCCAAATCCGGTACAACACATGGAAACTGTTGTTGAAAGTCCGATGGTTCAGCAAACTCAGTCTGAACCAACACCTCCGGTTTATTCTCCACCACCTGTGTCGGCCGTACCTCTACCTGAACCGGCATCATATGCTGAACCAGTAGTTGAGACGCCCACATTTTCAGTGCCCCCAACATATAGCCCCCCACCGGTTGAAACTGTTCCCCAACAACCTCTTCCAGAATTATCTGTAAGACCTCAACCCACAATTGCGGTATCAGAAGCACGTCCTGAAGTTGATCTAGCTGCAGCAGCATTAGAAGCAACTGCAAGAGTTGACAACGCCGTGGGTATCGATTCTAGCTCCAATGCAATAGCAAATCATGATATAGAATGGTACAACAAAGGAGTAGGCCTGATTGAAGATAAAAAGTACCGTGAAGCATTATCTTGTTTTGATAGAGCATTACCTTCTTTTGCAGACAACGATGAAATGGTAATACGAATTTTAAATGGTAGAGGAAATGCTCTTTACTATCTAGAAGATTATCCTAAGTGTGTAGAATCATATCACAAAGCTATGGTGATAAACCCAAGTGGTGTTCAAGGTAAAACCCTTTACAACATGGGAACTGCATATGCTGAAATGCAAAGGTTTGGAGATGCAATAAAGTGCTTTGAGCAAGCAGCACCAAGAGGATTGGACAAGGACCAACAAAAACTAGCCAAAGAGCAAATTCGTCGATGTAATATTCTCCTTAAGGAACAGCAACGTAAGATGAGTTGAGACTATGAGTGTTGAAACTGCTTCACAAATTATTGAACGTCTTGTTGAAGGTGGGCTTGAAGAGAAATATGCCCGCATCATTCTCTCACTTTGCGCACAACCACCACTAAAAGCAAGTGAAATTGGTAAGTTGGTATCTATTTCTCGAATGGATGCCTACAATAGTCTGAAGAAATTACAAGAAATGGGTTTCGTAAAGGCAACACTTGACAAGCCGATGCGGTTTACTGGAATACCAGTATCTGATGTATTCAAGCAGATGATTAAGCGTGAAGAAGCAAATGTTCGAAGACTTCAGCAGCACTTGGATGAGTTAAAGTCTGATTCAGTAATCATAAACTCTCAGGTTAATGAACAAACTAATGAAGCACTTTTCACAGTTGTAAAAGATAGACACAACATATACGCAACAATAGAAAATATCATTCAGGAGTCTGAAAAAGAAGTATGGATGATGTTATCAAAGTGGGGTATTTTGCACCTCATGAGATCGGGTATAATAAGTTCAATTACGGAAGCATTGGACAGAGGAATCGAAATCAAAATAGTTGCAGATATTGAAAGTAAAACTGTTCGGTTCTATGAAAATCTAGACAAAAGAATCGAGATACGTCACCATACCAATCAATCACAGATGGGTGTTTATGTTGATGGTGAAGTCGGAGTACAGATTGTACATTCTGAAGTAAATCCAACTGGCAGAGGTAAAGAAGATGCAGCGCTACTTGTCGAATCAAAGGATTACAT
>JAACDL010000125.1 GCA_009936765.1 Methanobacteriota archaeon | reverse complement strand
TCTATGGGGCCTCTTACATGACGAATGCTGGGAATCAAATAGCCTAGAATGTGCAGCATGGGTGCCACTCGATGCACTTTCAAACCCCCCAGGTAATGGAAGAGAAGAATTGCGAAAGGACATGGTAAATGTGGCATACGATACTCTTTCGAAAGAAGTTCAATGGATGTTAACGAATGTAGACGGTAGTAAGGCCCTAGTTTATGTTACACAACCATACATGAATCTTGATAACGCAAGTATGCTTAGGGACGATATCGATTTAATGCTAGATGATCCAATGGAAGAACAAGGCATCAGAGTATCTCCTTTAACAGGAGGATTACCGGTCAGTCTTGATATCAACGAAGGAATTCATGATACTCAAAATTACACGACATTACTAACACTTTTGATACTCACGATTGTACTATGTTTAGTATTCAGGTCATTCCGCCTTGGAATCTATACAATGGTCCCTGTAGCGGCCATTATTGTGTGGCAGCCACTATTGATGAGCTCTGGCGATGTCAATGTCAACATCTTTACAGCAATGATTGGGACTATTGTCTTTGGAATAGGAGTTGATGATGCAATTCACGTGATGCATAGGATCCAAGAAGAAGGTGAAACTGCTGTTGGAATGTCAAAGGCCATAGAAAAGACAGGTATGACTATCTTTGAAACTACTGCGACTACCGTAGCCGGGTTAGGTGCGGGATTCTTCGTAGCATTCCCGGGATTAGTTAATTTCTTCATCCTAATGATGCTTCTAATTGGATTCGCATTCTTGACTAGCGTATTCCTACTCCCTGCATGTCTAACTGCAGATCATATAATTCGGAGACGAATTAAGGGGGAATCAAGTTTCATTGACTTTGGAGAGGGCGCAGTCTTAACCGATGAGAAAATGAATGCTGTCGATGCAATCCTTGAATAACGAAAGGAGTGGAGAATGCAGGGAGTAAGCCCCTTTCTGTTCCCTTTCGGTGACTGCATTCAACTGTGCGTCCTACCTGTCCCTGAACGTGCCGCATAAGCGGGACTGTTTGGACTTGCTCCAGCGGGGTTGCTCGTCTCATCGACCACGTGGCAATCTCGTCCTTCCGGATTCATCGTACACACCTCGTATCGTTCGTTTCTGCACCATTGACCGACCCATTTCTGTGTCTCGACTTGTGTCGACCGCTTGCACTGTGGAGAGGGGACTTTCCTCAGACTCGAAGTCTGTCAGCAGCCCTCCTGCATCCTCCATACAGTCGCGGGGGCCGAACACATTTCAAACCATTGGGAATCAAATGTAATCGCTTTCGTCGTATTCTTCATTCGAATCCTTCTTACCAGAAACGACTAGATAGCCTAGTAAACCAAGCATCATGAATGTTATAATTGCAAATCCAGTTAGCATAGAATTGCTAGCTCCATCAAGCCCTTCGATGATAAATGTAGATTCACCTTTCTCAACCTGTATTGCGTCGGTTCTTTCAGAGATACCGCCAGGTGTCGATACTTCGACCCAAGCAGTTCCGGGCGATTCAGGCACCCAACTCAACTCGAAATATACTGAACTCGATGCTGGCACATCAACGTTGATTATTTCCAGTAAACGGCGATTATTGCCATCCTCAATAACCTCAACTCTGACACTAGAAGTTCCATCCACTTGACCATAATTATGCACAGTAATGTTTAGCATCATAGGCGTATTTACGCTTGGATATTGGTTTGCTATAATAATATCATCAGAACTGATTTGAATATCAGATTGACGGTTTGCTAATTGTAAAACCGCTAGTGGTGAGGACATACTATTGAAGGTTGAATCTAGGTAATGGGAGGCATAATCATGTCCTTCTACCCAAACCCATAGATCCCACGAATTATGCCTACTTACCTCAGGTATCAGTGTGGCAACATTTAGTGTTGCGGCAAGTGGAATTGATTCGCCAGCACCAGTTCCCGCTATCAGATCCATGCTTACATTACCACTCAGTAACGCTAATTCTGGTATCGCAATACCATGTGGAACAATCAACCAATGCATTCTCATGGAATCTAGTGATAAGCCCTCACTCTCATTAACCATTATTTCAAAAGTCAGATTTTCCCAATCACGCTCTTCAACCAATTCCAATGGGTCTGGAGAAAGTAATTGCAAAACCTTTGGCTTGTCACCATCTACTACCATCCAAGCTACTACTTCTTCTGAATTAGTTCGGTCGATTGCCCCAGGTGGAAGATTAACTAAATCCATAGTTATTGGGTGAATACCTGTAGAATTAGGAGCAACTAGATGGAGATTAGTTGTTCCATTAATAGACATTCCATATTGTTCATTGTCTTCTATTAAAGCAGCGACTTCAATTGGATAATCGACTGGTTGGCCCCCTTTAGTCCAAACTAAATCTGCTGAAATTGAACGGTTTTGCCCAGGCGCTACAAATGCAGTACTATCTGTGAAAGAAACGCTAGAAACATCAATTTCTATCTCACTTGAATACCGCCAAGTAGCCTCTAAATCAATTCGATGAGATTGACCTGAATCGTCAATGGCTGAGACTCTTATTCTCCTTTCAAGAGATGAATCAGGATTGAAAATCCAATCAAACGACATTACTACCTGTAAGGTGAAAATCGAATCGAAATGGGACGTCTCTCCAAGAATTACACAATTTTGAATTAAAATCCCGTCATTGGTTGTAGAACATCCATCAGAATTAGACCAGTGTATTAGTAGGTTTTCGGATGATTCGGATGACATATCAATTTCAACCGACTGGAGATCGCCGTAACCGTTCACATCTTGGATCGGAATCTCCATACTGTAGTTTTGACCAGGATGAAGCCAAGTTTCTTGCTCAGTCCATCCAAGACCATCATCCAAAACTATTGGAGCGCCGTCTGGTCCAAACCTAATGATGAATAAGGGAGAATCTTGACTACCGGAATTTGGCAAAGCATGACCTGCTGGGTCGAACATTTCAATCCAGCCAGAAAGAGTGTCTCCAACCTCGGCGGTTCTGACGTCGAGAACTTTCGAATAAATTCCCTGGAACCCATTCAAATTTGATGGTTGGTCTAACTGCACAGTAAGTTCTCCATCCCAAGAAGTCTGTAAGTGTAGTAATGAATGCCTAGGAAGTAGTGGTCTGTCACCAATTTGGAACATTAATTCTAATGGAGAATCGCTACTTCTATGGTCCAATGGTGCTACATTTGAATACAGCAATTCTGGGTATACTTCATCGGGCAAGAAGGTGGCATTCTTGGGAACTTTCCAATTCACATTCTGTCCAAATAATCCAGAAACGGTAACTTCCAAATCAAACTCTGTCGCTAATAATTCCGGAGTGAACATTAGTGATGCCACTCCATCATTGATAGTTTGAGTAGTATCAACTAAGAGGCCATCTTGGTAAAGTGCTACGTTGAATGAAGATGAACGAGGAACAGAATCAAGGTTTTCAAACGCTAACTCAACTTCGACAATACCCGGACTAGATGGATCAAGGTATAGTGCATCCCAAGTTGATTCTGCACCATTCATGAATGATAGGTGCCAATCTACTACTTCAACATCCTGTTCAACGCCCATCGACCATCCAAGGCCGAATCTAAGTTGAGCTGGTTTGGATGATGGACCATCCATATCTATGGAACTAGACACAATTAATGCATTCTCATCTGGCCAGATAGCAGATAACCCAACACGATGATGGAACTCAACAAATGAACCATTGAATGTATGTGAAAATGAGTCTACAATAATTCCTTGTTCGCTATTACAAGAGTTAGAATCGATTGAACAATTGGCGGAGCGGCTCCATTCGCTACCTCCGAGTGTGAATACTGAAGACCACTCTTCTGAGGCAAAGTGCTCACTAGCATCTGAAACGCCAATGTTGGATAAATCAAATTTGCTGGAGAAATCGTACCAATCGTTTCCAGCAACAAGAGTATCTGAATCGTTTGTCATAGCCAAATAAATGGGTTCAGGTGAGCCCAGAGTCTGTATCCCATAATCCCAGATTGACAATTTACCCGGATTAGTCATAACTATTGGAACCGGCACTTGTAGTACCCCATTAACTGGATTGAGGTTTGTTAGTTGAGAATTAATGGCTGAAATTATAGGTAGGGAATCATCACCCGAAATTTCAGCAGTGTAGCGATATGGAATAGATAATCCGGAAATTAGTAAATCCCCACCAGAAGTAGATGAGATTGATACATCTATTTTATGAGATTCGAGTTGATCGATGATGTTGAAATCAGCAACTCTTGAATTTAATTCGGATTCCATAATTTGCATTTGAGCCGAAGTGAGAATTAGAGATTTAGGAGATGACACCAAACCCAATGATGTTGTAAGAAGTTCCTTTCCTCCAACTGACAGTGTTACTTCAACATCATCTAATGGACTACTCAAAGGAGTTAATGAGAACATCATCGGACCTGTTGAGGCATATGATTGGCTAGATGTTCCGATTGGATATTGCAGTGATACTAAATCACTCCCACCTGGGGAAATCGATAGATTCGAACTTCTTTCGCCGTTTGAAAATATGTTTTGCAATCCCCAACTACCAATTTGGTCGTGAGAAAAGGACCATTCGTCTACACCATCTAAACCAATGTCAATTCGAGCATCCAAAGGAGAAGAATGACGGTGTAAGTCAATTTCAACATAATCAATTGAAAATGAACCACTACCGCTCCATCTAAGATTCATCATCACGCTAGGGTTTTCCATCGACAATTTACCACTAGAAGGAATTTGAATCCAATTACCTGAGCAATGTGCTACTTCTAAGAAGCATGCCTCAAAGTGGCCACTGCCACTTCCATCCCAGTCCAACTCAAGTGCACTAAACGCGTTCGTAGTTCGCCACTGAGGTGATGTTAGCATACCATTACCGGATACAACTCCATTGCCATGTGATGAGAATCCACTCCATCCATTTGTTGAAGGGTTTTCTTCGAACGATTCAATAATCCCTCCACCTAACTTAATTGAGTTAATTACTGGGGTTTCACTAGATGACTCCATCTGTATTTTCAACTGGACACTTGGATGAACTATTGTGTCGATTACAGAGAGGTCTGCGCTGAAATCTTGACGATTTTCAAATCCGGGAATAAGAGATCCATCATTTTCATCAATTAGACTCCAATGCATGAAAGAACCTTGAGGAATAACTGCGTCAATAGCCATCAAACCATGCTCCATTTCCATTTCACCTGATGACCCAGGCCCAAATCCTAAACTTGTCCAATTGGCAACACCATTACCTGTATTACCTCTAGGCTCTACTGTGATGTCATCAATGTTCCAACCGGTGTAAGAAACTGAACCATCAGTTCTCCCTAAACCGAATCTCAGTTGGAAAGCTGAATTACCGTTGATGTAATTGCTTATGTCATGAGTAGACTGCATAAATGAACCATCGTTGGTCGTACCATAGGGGTTTGAGTAAACATTAGTCCAACTACCTGCAGAAGACTTCACAGAAACATAAGCGTGGTCATAACTAGAGGATTCGATTCCAAGGCGCTTCCAATACTTCAAGTCCCAAGTACCACTACAAGATGAACAATCAATAGTCGGAGAAGTGGCCCAGTAAGTAGCTCCCATATTGTTTGGATAGTTTCCGGGGTAAGTGTATAATGCTGAATTACCAGAATGGACGCCACCGGTTGCCCCTAAGGTTGAATCGTAACCATGCGCCCAACCACCACCAGATAATGTCCATCCTTGGGCTGAACCTTCAAAATCCCACTCGTGACTCATAGGTAAGATACGTAATCCGGTCAGGTTGTAATCGACACCATCCATTGCTTGACCATTAGCCCAATCTTGTTCGGAATTCAATGAAACTACATCATCGATTGGCCAAGACTTCTCAATAACTTTGACATTGAAATCTGAGATTATTTCACCAGCAGGCACCTCTACAATAAATTGCTCTGAGATGCCATTCGGGCCTAACCCAATTTCGACCTCTACTTTCCTCAAAGGAGTTGATGCATCCACCATTGGAGAAAAGGACATCAAACAAAATAGCAATGCGAGGTAAAGTGCCATACTTTGCCTCGCCATGTCTATGGCATGAACTCAAAGCACTTCAGACATTCGCTTCACATGTTTATTGACTTCTGACCGCTGGAAGGTGCATGGCAGATGTTGAAGCACTCAAGAGAGAAGCAGGAATTGAAGCATGTAAATTCGTTAAGAATGGTATGAAGGTTGGACTAGGAACCGGTTCAACTGTGAAGCATACTGTTATTGAATTGGGAAGTAGAATTTCCGAGGAAGGATTGGATATAATTGGAGTCCCCACAAGCCTAGCTACTGAGAAACTAGCTAAAGAAGTTGGAATAACTTTAGTTGAACTATCCGACATCGACGGATTAGATATTGTAATAGATGGGGCTGATGAATATGACCCCCATTTCCAATTAATCAAGGGCGGAGGAGCGGCATTACTACGTGAGAAAATTGTCGCCCAGGAAAGTTCTGCGATGGTGGTGGTAGCTGATGATCGTAAGAAAGTGGAAACGCTAGGTGCATTCCCTCTACCAATTGAAGTAACACCTTTCTCACATGAAGCAACTGTTAGGTCACTAAGTAGACTTCTTGATTGCAGAGTTAATATTCGAATGTCGGGAAATGGACCTGTAATTACAGATAATGGAAACATGATTGCAGATGCTCACTCAGGCCCTAAGATTTCAGACCCTCTTACTTCTGAATCTGAGATACTGATGATTGCAGGCGTTGTACAGGTTGGACTATTCAACAATATGTGCGACGCTGTTGTTTTGGCTGGCTCAAACGGTGTTGAAACAATAATCAATCCTAATGGCAGACTAATTTGAGGGTGGCGGGCCTGACGGGGTTCGAACCCGCGGCCGATGGATTAAGAGTCCATCGCTCTACCTGACTAAGCTACAGGCCCATCCTGCGGTCCGTCAAGTCGTATTTAATCTAATCTAGTTAGCTAAACATATTGCTTTACTATCCAAGAATAGTGTTGTCACTTTGTTATCGTCGTTCCACTTTCGCCACGTAGTGCTTTGATTGCATCACCTGGTTGGCACAGAACTGATTTTACACCATCTATATTGTTAGCCGCTTCAACAAGAGATTCAACCTTTGGGCCCATTGAACCTGCTGGAAACTCTCCTGCTTGTAGATAAGCAGCGGCTTGTTTTACACTCAAATGATGATGTACAGTTTCGTTTGGACCTCCGAAATCAATCCTTATCGCATCGATTGCTGTGGAAATTATTAGAGCATCTACGTTCATTTCAATGGATAGAAGCGCACTTAGTCTATCTTTGTCGATAACAGCAGGAACTCCTGAGTAGTGACCGTCCTTTTGAACGACAGGGATTCCTCCGCCTCCACAACAAATTACGATTGCATTTTTCGAGACTAAAGATTTGATGACATCAATATCAAGAATCCTCAATGGCATTGGAGAAGCGACAACTCTTCTAGCACCGATTTTTGTTTCTGCGATATCCCAATCTTCAGACATTACCTGTTTATCTGACAAGACTGGTCCAACTGGCTTAGTTGGAAAGTTGAACCCCTCGTCATTTGCATCAACTTCAACTCTAGTTAACACGACTGCTGTTGCTTCAGGGCGATTTCTTCTTCTTAATATTGAATCAAGATTTATCGATAGTGAGTGACCAATCATTCCTTGGGTGGCAGCAACCCAGTCATCCATAGGCTGAGAGGAATCCAAAGACATCAAGTGGCCTACTTGTGGCCCATTACCATGGGTAAGAATTACTCGCCAACCTGCTTCCAGTAAATCTACTACATCACTAATGACTTTCGCCAATACCAAAGCTGATTCATCACCTCCATCCCCATCAGGAGAAGATAGAGCATTGCCTCCGATAGCGTATACTACTCTTCGAGACACAATTGTGGCCTTGCAAAGTAAGGTTTGATGCTTTCCCAAAGAAGAGTCATGGGTTCTCTATTTGTCAGGTTTGTAGATTATTCCGTAGGTGAAAAGATGATACATGCCATGACATTAGGAATATCATGGTCGGAGAAATATCCCCTGATGGAAATTTTATTTGGAACGGTACTGAATGGTTACCTCATAACAACACTCCAGAAGAGCAGAATGTATTCCAACTTACCACCGATGTCCAAGAACAAGAAATTGGATGGGAGGCTGTTTCTGAAAAACTAGATGAAGGCGGTAAAGGAAAAATGATTGCCATGAGTATTGTAGGTCTACTGGTTCTGACCGCCCTTAGTTGGGTAGTATATGCATTCGTTATTGATCCAATGCTATTCCCTGATGAACTCAAAAGAGATGAATTCATTAAAATGGCAAGTGATGAACCCACTATTGAAGATGTTATATCTGGAGAAGTAAGCTACTGGACTTGTGATATTGATTTGAAGTTGACACAAGAAGAGGATGGAGAATCAATTACAATTCGAGGAGATTATTCGATATACGCTTCTGAAAAATCAGCACGTGTCAGTTCTGAAATGTCCGCTCTTTTCACAACATTCGGTAATGATATTTGGATGGATGAAAATGAAATCGCTTGGGATATTAATGATGAAGAATCCGGCAGAATTGCTATTGAAGGCATATCAACATCACCAGCATCTGAATTACTTACTAACTCTGACGCACCGGTTGAATTCTGTTTCATGCATCAATTAGTAGCTATGAGTTTGGAAAACGATGCATCCCAGCCATTTTCATCAGAAGGTGAGAGGTTCCCTGACGAAGATGGAGTTAGAGCGGTGAAGATTGTAACTGAACAGGCCTTAGAAGATGATGAAACATTTACGATATCTGTTTACTTTGATGATGATGGTAATCTACTAGGAACTAAAATGACAAATTCAAGTTCAGAAATATTAGTTGAAATTGGTTCAGATTCTTTTTCTAAGCCTGGTTGGGTCAAAAATGCTAATTCAGACACACCTATGCCAATGATAATCGATTCTGACATTTGGAGTTCTAACCACAGTAGTACTGTAGAAACATTGTTCAATTCATCTTATTCGATGGAAGGTGCAAAAGTAGTCCTTTACACTGATGAATATGATTATGAGAATGATACTCGGATTACTGAAATCGCATTCGAAGTAGATGTTGATACTGCTATTAATGGGGGTGGTTTGATTCAGTCCACTGATGAATGGTATGGTGAAAATAATTGTACATTATCATACATAGATAATGCACCGATGGGAGAAATCTCTAGTGGCGATGTTGTTTCAATAAGTTGTGACAACTACGCCATGAACGATTATCAAATTGGAATCTCAAATGAAAACGGAATTGCTAGTGAAGTGGACTTATCGGTTCCATGGTTGTCTCCATTCTTCACAATTATCGCACTACTAGGCGCTGCATTGTTAGTATCCAGAAGAGAATGATAATGCAATTGTTTGTTAGTAAACAAGCGAGGCATTCAAGCACAATGCCTTACACGGCAGCACATGGCGAAAGAGTTCTGGATTGGTGATGTCCAGGCAGGCATCCATGATGGTGCTGAAGTTGAATTGAAAGGTTGGGTCAAAAGAGCTCGAGGCTCTAATAAGATTCGATTCGTGGTACTGCGTGACTCAACGGGAACGATTCAATGTGTCGCCAAGCGTGATGCATTGGGCGATGAATCCTTTGAAGAATTAAAGGGAGCATTAATCGAAGCATCCGTAATCCTGAAAGGAACAGTAAATGTTGATGACAGAGCACCAGGAGGCCATGAAATTGTTGTTTCAAGTGCAGAGGTAGTTGGAGCAGTAAGAGCAGAGACACCATTCCCAATCACTGAATCAGCCATGGCTGCAGCAGACGGAGGAGAAACTGAGTTCCTACTCGACAATAGACATCTGTACTTACGTACTGGAAGGATGACTAACATGCTCAAGATTCGTTCAAGTATATTTGGTGCAATTCATTCTTACTTTAGAGACAAAGATTTCGTTGAATACCAAGCACCAAACTTTGTAGCAGGTGCAGTAGAAGGTGGTTCGACATTGTTCGAGGTACCTTATTTTGGAAAGAAAGCATACCTCACACAGTCGTGGCAGCTTTATGCAGAAGCCGCAATGCCTGCATTGGAGAGACTATACACAATTGCACCTTCATTCCGTGCTGAGAAAAGTAGAACTCGAAGACATCTGACAGAATTCTGGCACGCTGAAATGGAAGTTGCTTGGGCTTCAAACGCTGAGATAATGACTCACGGAGAAGGACTTGTCAGGCATATTGCTAGAACTATATTGGATGAAAGAGAAGATGAATTAGTTGAAATCGATAGAGATCTCGATTTACTTGCCAGGTATGCAGATAATCCATATCCTAGAATGCGATATGATGAAGCTGTAGAAACACTTCAAGGTATGAATGTGGAAATTGAATGGGGTCAAGATTTAGATTATTCGAAAGAGAAAGTTTTGACTCAAGATTTCGATGTACCACACTTCCTTACCCACTACCCGAAAATAGCAAAGCCATTCTATCACCGAGTAGACCCAGATGATGACAACTATGTGTTGTGCCATGATTTACTTGCTCCGGAAGGATATGGAGAGATTGTAGGCGGAGGAGAAAGAACTTGGTCAGAAGAAGAAATCCTTGCACGTATCGATGAAGCAGGAGTTCCTCGTGAACCATACCAGTTCTATATCGACACAAGAACGTACGGAGGCGTACCTCATGGAGGATTTGGCCTAGGTGTTGACAGAGTTTGTTCTTGGTTGTCAGGTGCAGACCACATCAGAGAAGTAATTCCATTCCCACGTGATTCTCGCAGGGTCACTCCTTGATTTGATTCTTAATCGCTTCAAGAACGTCTAGTAAATTACGACTTCTAATAGTCATCTTGGCAACAGCAACTGGTTTCTCGTCCCAAGGATTGAAACAGATTGACAGTTCACTATTTTGAAACATTCCAATATCTCCTGCGCTATCACCGATTGAGATTGTGCGAGATTTTGGTATATCTAGGCGGCGTTGAAGCATTCGAACGATAGAACCCTTGCCGTTCATTTGGACTTGGTAACGCCCATAATCACCGATAGTACCATCATTTCTTTCTAGCCAACCATTAGTGAAAACATGGAATTTAGTATCGCATCCTCGATGACGATTTATTCCACCCCAGCGTCTTCTCCAAGGTGTTTCAGAAGGATACATACAAGCTATGTCTCTAGCGGTTTCTTGCAT
>JAACDL010000124.1 GCA_009936765.1 Methanobacteriota archaeon | reverse complement strand
AGTGTTGAGCATAATATGGGGCGCACCATCATCAATGCTCATGTTTTTGAAGAAATCATGCAAAGGATTGATAATTTAGTTGAGATAGCGGATAAATCTAACGATGAAATTTATGATGACTGGAGGTCTATTGGTTGGGAATAAATAGAAAAGCGGTACTAATCAATTGCTCAGCGTCAAAGGCCCATCCTGTTGCAAAGGATTTGAAATGGAAGGAGGGGATGACTCTTGATAATTGGAAAAAGCTTTGGCGTTCACAAACTGAATTACACCTAGTGAGTGGATTATATTCGGGGTATAATTTCAACCAACAGATCAAGTTATGTGAATTATTTTCCACTGATTGTTTTGTAATATCGGCAGGAGCAGGTTTGTTGAATTTAAGTGATAAAATACCGTCATATGACTCATCTTTCATCGGCGATAATGGTCCAAAGGTAGGTGAATGGAATGAACTTCCTATGGGCAACTTAGAATTATTGGCTAATGCTGATGAAATCATATTATTCTGCCCTCCACAATATCAACTAGCAATAAAATCAGATATTTATTTCGATCAAATCAAGGATCGGCTTGTCGTAGGTAGAAACTCTCCATTATCCAAAGATGTGGGGCGAGTGCTCCCAATTCCAAACCGAGCATCTGAGATTTTGGAATGTAGTCAAACCCATTTATCGACTAAATTGTTGAAATTGTACCTTGAAGAAGGTGTTGATGGTTTTGAGCAATTGGAAAAGAAGGTAACTTTACTACCTGAAAAGCGAATTACTAGAAAGGTAAACGATAATGAATTAATTGATGTTGTAAGAGATTTTATCCATTTAGGAGGCCTAATCAAGATTGTTCGTGCAATTAGGGATACTACAGATATTGCTGCAAGTTACGAACGAATTCGTAATGCCAGAAATGAAATACTGACAAGTTCGGGGGCTGACTATGTCAAGTTATGACGAGGCATACCATCCGCCAAGTTGCACTTGCGATCTCCCCCCCGGACCCATAAGTGTCCAAGAATTCCTTCGTTCTTGTTTTTATCCTCGTCTCCTCAAAAATAAAGAAAATAGAAAGGAACTAACCATTGGGGGGATACGATCATATGTACCTCAGCCCCGAAGAAGAGATTTTTTGGGCACTGAGTATGAAGGTACAGACATTTGGGATGCATCACCTAGGCACCCACTTTTATGCTTGGAAGGCCACTATGCCAGGGAGAGTGGAGATGACAAAAACCCTAGTTCATTCACAGTTAATACTGGCGGTAGAACTCTGTCCACATTGAAGAATTTGATTGGAAGAGGCGACTACATTGATGGGGCCCACTTTAAGCATCACCACGGCGAAAAAGACGATTGCCACTGTGGCATGGGCCGAGATACAGCGGAAATTCTTCTTGCTGAGCAACGGAAAGCTGCTCTTTTAAAACGCACCAATGGCACCCCAGTATTGCAAAATTTCATGGGGGTATACGAATTAAGATTTCATGTTCAAAGTGGGTCAGAGGGATTGCCTGCAGGAATTCAAAAGGTAGAACAGATACAAAGCCCTCTAGTATTGCGCCCTCCAGATTTAGAAGACGCCACATCGGTATGGCTGCAGAGTCGCGATGTAGGGGCCCTCCCTGGAAATTGTGCAGGCTTCTTGTGTTTTGAGAATTCATCAGATAAAACAAATCTGTTCATACCAGATGTAGGTAAAATCGTGCTCATCATCCCCGAGACTAGAAAAGCAGACCTAAAGGAATACCTTAGGGCACTAAGAAAGAAAATACCGGATGGCGTGAGAATGACTCGGGGTAAATCCGATAGCTTGCAGCAACTAACAAGATACCGACAGGGTATAATTGAATGGAATGATTCCGAATCGCAATACCAAGTTAAAGAATTTCTACGAAAAATCACTGGCCTTGAGAGCCGCTTGTTAAGATCAACGAGGCCTCTTATGATGGAAGTGCATGATCGGTCCTACGAGCCCGTGACTCCTGTGAGTCAAAATCGATTGTCGGAATTTGCCTTCGATAATGGTGAAGAATTCTATGTTAAAATTCGCAGAATGCGAAACGCCCCGCTTGAAAGTTTCCGCCTCCTTTTTGGCCCGGGAATAGATTCTTCGAGTCTGCAGCAAATGAATGGTTTCGAAGTCAGAAACCTCGGAGTCGATGAAGCATCAGGTGGGACTCTGTGGAAGATTTTTGTTCGGGAGGAGATTCTTCAAAACGGGCTATGGGCTTCAATGCAAGTACAGTCTCATCATGAATCTGCATGGGTAGAAGTTTTGGATCATGGCTCCAATGTCGAACAGAGTGGTACCAGATTACAGATTGTCACAAAGGAGTCGATTTAATGGCTCTAAAGCAAATTTTCCGTGAGGGACACCGTTTGGGCTTCCTTCCGTGGGGGACACCTGGTCGCCGTCTTGGTGCGGCGAGATGGACCGATCTGTTCCCCGAGAATCAAGAGGCTCCTCTGGCCCGAATCACACTCGCAACCACGGGCGTCCACCAACTTCCGGAGATTCCAACCTTATTCCGTCATAATACAACATACATACTTCCCGAGTCCACCATAGGAGCTCACTTCACCATCCCGCAACGAATTAAATGGCAGATAATAGAAAATAGCTCCGAATCACATCTGCTTGACAGCCAACTTTCAGTGATAGGGGGGGAAAATAGCAATTTTGTCTTGTCAGCAGAGGTATGTGGAAGAGTCATCGAAACCTATGAATGCCAAATCGAAGAAAGAGAGAGAGTTTCGATTCCCCGTATCACCGTCAGAGTCAGGCCAATCCCGGGGCGCGAGCAAGAAGGGATGTGCGAATTCGATTGTATCCAAAGACATAGTTTCCCTGACCGTTATGAGGACGATTCGCAGAATATGGAATTACGAATTGGTAATCACGCCCATCATCCAACTTCGCACGACATAATCCGATCAAGAGTTTACAATCTGTCTTTCGTTTCTTCGTTCACCCTCCATTTGAGCAAACTCCTCAAGGACGGAATAGCTTCAGGTGTAGCCTATTGGTATAATGGTATCCAAGTGTTCACGGCCGATGTAATATTTGATTACTCGGATCTGCAACTGGAAGCCATTTCCTCAGGCGGGTGTTTCACTCCTAGCGAAGTTCTAATCACGGATCTGTACTCTGGCGACAACTCTGAGGAAATAGTATCTCTCGATCTATGTTTTGGTCAGACAACACTTCACGGTTGGCCTGTTTCATACACAATCGCAACGCCGACACAATCGGTAAAAATCAAAAAAATAGAAAATGAAATTAGAATTCCTGTTAAACGTAAGAAAATTCAACAATGGTTCGATTCACCATCTGAAAATCTTCGCCATCGCTCGATTATCTTGACGCCCAACATTGCTGGCCTGGATTTGCCGTCTTCAGCCTCCACTACACAATTACACCTAGAGGTCCCTGAGGCTCCTTGCCTTGGATACCTGGGGGATAGAGCCGAGGACTGGATTAAATTCTTACTTCGACCACAAGAAGAATACCATATAATACAACAAAAGCATAGGATAGTGGACCCTTTATCTGACCAAAGTTGGATTGATGAAATATCGCCTGAAAAACTCTCTTCGATGAATAGAAATAACATATACAGGGGTATTTGTGGGCCCACAGTCGATCCGCCCGTTACCAATTGTGCACGGGTCACTGAACTGCTCCCCATAGCCTTCGATTGCCTTGAAGATAAAGTTAAAGTTGATTTCAAAACGGGAGAGAAACTAGCTACAATGTATGGCGGGCGTAAAGTCATAGATGTCGACTCTACTGAGATACAAGCCCTATACCCAAGACAAAAATTCCGCCTGGAGGCCAATGATTCACCAATTTCT
>JAACDL010000123.1 GCA_009936765.1 Methanobacteriota archaeon | reverse complement strand
TGAATCAAATTAACATTTAGGTGAAATCCACTTTCAGGGATTTGATTTTTGGATTGGTACATATTTGCTAAAACTACCGCTAGTGCTATGAAAAAGATCCCACACATTGACGAAGTGAAGACTGAAGTTTTTGCAATCCAAGAATAATCCCCACCACCTGGCACACTGTCCATGTAACTGGCCACAATGTCTGATGTAATGTAAGATGTCCAGACATCTCCAACGACTTTTGTTACACCAAATGCTATTCCAATTTGCATCATCTTTTCGTGTTGTATCCAGAACATAACTATTGCTGGAACTCCAATAATTACGGCTAGGCCTGCAAATATTTGGGTCACTTCAGTTACATGAGAATCTTCTAAATCATTCATCATTGTAAGATATGACTGATAGTCATCCCACTCTTGAATGGAATAATTGTATTGGCGCTGTTCTTCATCAGTTCCATTAACTGGATATTCTCCTGGGTTATCTGGTTCATTTCCAAATGAATAGTGGTTTATTCCGTTGATTCCAAATACTTCCAAATAGAATAAATTAGCAATTGAAAGCAGTACAATTGCTCCAAGGATTATCGCGAAACCACGTGCCCACCAAGGGCTGTGTTCATTTATCGAATCAAGGTCCATATAACTCACAAAATTGGTTGATTCCGTAGCCACTCTAAATCTGAAATATACAACTGTCTGATGTCATCTAGACCAAGAACTAACATTGCAAGTCTTTCCAAACCCATTCCCCATGCACAAACAGGGTCTTTGATTCCAAGGGGCTCAGTTACTTCGGGCCTAAATATACCGGCTCCGCCTAATTCAAGCCACTTTCCTCGCCACTTGACTTCGATTTCGAGAGAAGGTTCTGTGTAAGGGAAGTATGCAGGCCTAACTCGGACCTCCGGATAGCCCATCTTAGCATAGAATGTTTTGAGAGTGCTCACGAGCATCCCCAGGTTTGCTCCTGGTTCCATTATTATGCCTTCAATTTGATGGAACTCAGGTAGATGTGTTCTATCGATTTTTTCCTTTCGAAATACACGATCAATAGCGAAAACTCTGCATGGGTCAGTTGGATTCTTCGCTAGATATTGAATTGTATTAACGGTAGTGTGAGTTCGCAGTAATCCTTTCTGCGAGACCTCTTCATTAAACTCTCCTCCCCATCCTGTAGATTCAGTGTCCCCTCCATGTTCATGAATGGCTTTCCAATCTGAGAGCATCTTCGGGTCGAGTTTGATTTGTTTAGGGTTATCTAAGTAGAATGTATCTTGCATCTCACGTGCAGGGTGATCTTGTGGGATAAACAATGCATCCATGTTCCATCCTGCCGTCTGCACATAATCATCAACAAGTTCTGAGAATCCCATTTCTAAGAAAATAGACCTTATTCTTTCAATTAAGGCCTGCATTGGATGACTTCTACCTGAGCGTGGCATTGAAGCTTCTAAAGAAACATCATATGGTCTGAATTGAGCATCTTTCCAGTCATCTGTCTGAAGCAACTCAGGAGTTATTTCAGCAATCCTAACTACTTCTTCCAAGTCCTCAGAAGATATGGCAGAACCCGCCTTGGTAATTCTCCAAGATCTGGTGACTACTTCGACCATCTCAATCAAATTCTTACGACCCTTGAAATGTTCAAAAAGAGGGTCGTTAATCGATGGCGATTCAATGAAAGAAATTCTTGCAGCAATTGCATTTGATACCGCTTCAGTATCTTCGCAGGCAAATGCTCCTCCTTGAAGGGATACTCCCAATCCCTTGAGCAATCCAATTCCTGGTCCCGATTCGTGTCTTTCGAAATGAGTTGAAAGGTCCTTCATCGTGACACCAGGGTTTGATTGTATGAAATCCCATAGTCTCGCTTCCAATAGTCCCCCTGATGCAGCATTTTCCCCTTCACTTCCAAGTATTACATCGGTTATGCTACTTTCAGTCATTTTGACTAATCCTAGATTGGAGAGCCCATGCCCTGCAGAAACTGCTACAGCTTGGTCGTTCCAATCACACGCAAGTAAAATCTCATCTAATGACCAATTTTCTTGTTGGTTTTGCATGGCACGGAGCATCCGTCTTTCCGGATTCGTTAACTCCGCCATGAGTGGTCGTGGGAAATGTAGGTCTTGAATGCCTTGGTAGAATGAATAAAATCAGTGTAATTTCAATGCTTTATAGTAAATCTCACAATCCCTAATTGTGCTGCTGAGTAGCCAAAACTAGCGTAATCAAGTGGAGCCAACGGAGGGACTCGAACCCCCGACCGTCGGATTACAAATCCGAAGCACTACCAGCTATGCTACGTTGGCGTCAAACAGCCCGAGCCGCATTTCGTTCATGAATGCGTCGGCACAACAATATCCTCCAACAGGCTCCGGAGATTATGGCTGGAGAGCACATCTTGAATGTTGCAGGTGTTGCAAAGCAAGGTAGTGATACCATCTTCAGTTGGTGGGCTCGATACCAAGATGCTAAGGCGGCGGGTAAGGATGCTGTCAATGGAACAATTGGCGCCCTGTTAGAGGATGATGGTAATCTCGCAATCAACAAAGTTGTAGATGCTGCAGTTAGAGCGGCCCCCGAAGTTGAAATCTCGGCATATGCTCCTTTAGCAGGACTTCCTTCTTTCCTAGACCTGTCAAAGACACTCGCATTTGGAGAATCCCGAACACGCCTTGAAGAATTAGGGTTCAACTTCGCGGCTACTGCAAGTCCTGGAGGCAGTGGTGCATTGTACCTAGCAGCAAATAATCTCCTAGAACGTGGACAAAGCGCCTTGCTTAGGGACAGACACTGGGGCCCATACAAAGGGTTCCTCGATAACAATGGGATTGATTTCCTGACCTGGCCCCTTCTTCCACCAAATGGCCATGATGAACATCCGTATTTTGCAGCAGATGAATTCGAACAAAGTTTGGAAGAGTTATGCCAAAAGCAAGACAAAATCATGGTTTGGCTGAATGATCCAGCCCACAATCCAACAGGCCTCTCAATGGGGGCGGAAGGTCGTGCAGCATGCCTTTCATCATTTGTTACTTCAGCATTGAATAACGAATCTATTGGGCACACTTTGTTAATCGACTCAGCATATTCACTTTATGCCGATGAACCACATGCTTGGGCGGATACAATCCTTGGGGCAATTGAATCCGGAATGCCTTGGCCTGAGAACTTCTTGATTTGTGTTGCGATTTCATTGTCTAAATCCCACACAATTTACGGATTAAGAACCGGTGCTTTGGTTTGTCTTCATCCAGAAAAAGAAGTCACAGACCGTCTTAGTACTGTTATGAGCGTTACAGGTAGGCAAACTTGGAGTGCCGCTCCAAGAGTTGCTCAGTATTGTGTCAGCGAAATGCATTCATCTGAAGAAGGTGGAGAAGCATGGAGCAAAGAACGAGATCGATTGAAGCAACTTCTGGATGACAGAAGAACCAATTTGAAATCTGAATGTGAGAAATTAAATGTTCCACTCAATCCCACCATGGATGGTTTCTTCGCTTGGATCGAGGCCGATGATCCGGTCGCAGTAGCCGAATCATGCGCTGAAATGGATGTGTATTTGGTACCTCTAAAGGGCGGGGTGAGGATTGGTTTGTGTGCATTATCTGCTTCAGATATGCCAAAAGTAGCCAAAGCCTTAGCAAATGCCATGAGCTGATTCTATGAAGAATCGGAGAGAGAACTTTCTGATATCCGGAATAGTTCTAATTGTTCTAGGTGCTATGTTTTCTATCGCTGTTAACATTGTAATGGGTGCTGTATCCGGAATGGGAGGGATACTTTGTTTCATCATTGGAATGTCGACCCCTTCAGACATGAGAATGAGCCCTGAAGCCATTGCGGCTTGGACTCCATCTATGGAGCGATTACCTGATGCAGGGAGATTCATGTATAGGGTGGATGTGACTATGGATGAACCATTTCGCTCTACTATACTATGCGGTCCATGCGGACATTTAGAGACAGTTGAGGGCCTAAGGCCGGATGAATATTCATGTCCCTCTTGTGGGCGACAACTTTGGATTAATGAAGAAGAATGAATCTGTTACAACTGCGTAAGCCTCTTCACCGGCTTGCCTCTCGCAAGGGATATGACTGCAGGACGCTTGGATGGTAAAGCCTGTGCTGCGGACTTAGAAGAGAGGCTGAAAGAAAGAATTGCAAATTGTAATTCGCAGCCTCATCTAGCTGTGATAATCGTAGGGGACGACCCTGCGTCACATGTTTATGTTAGAAACAAAATACGCTCCTGTGAAAGGTTAGGAATAAAATCCACTCATGTTGAATTACCGGCTGATGCTACGCAGCAACAAGTTGCAGAATCTATAATTTCGATGAACGATGACTCTAGCCTCCATGGAATCCTAATTCAATCTCCTTTGCCTAAACATATGGATGAAGAAGCACTCACCGATTTGATTGATCCAACAAAGGATGTCGATGGTTTCCATCCTTCAAATTTAGGTAGAATTGTTCAAGGTCGTCTTGATGGAATGATTCCTTGTACTCCTGCAGGAGTAATGGAAATGTTACGCTGGGGCGGTGTTGAAATGTCTGGTAAAAAAGCAGTAGTGATTGGCCGTTCATTCAATGTAGGAATGCCTCAAGCGTTACTTTTGGCAGCGAAAGGAGCAGATGCCACCGTTACAATAGTCCATTCTCGTACTGCCGACTCTAAAGCAGAATGTCTGGCTGCAGACATTGTAATTGCAGCGGTAGGACGACCTGAAATGGTTACTGCTGATTGGATAAAGCCAGGAGCTGTAGTCGTAGATGTGGGAATAAATAGAGTTGAAGACTCTTCTAGAGATAGAGGCTGGAGATTGGCAGGTGATGTCCATCCTGATGTTGCAGAAATAGCATCTTTATTGTCCCCTGTTCCTGGTGGTGTGGGACCAATGACTGTTGCTATGCTGATGGCTAATACAGTAACGTCCGCAGAAAGCCAACATTCTTGAGTTCAACACCCTAGTGAGTGTTATGGACCCGAAGCACCCTAACATTGCCTTTACTGCGAATACCGCGGCTTTGGTATTCGTAGTAGGGCTGTTATTCTCATTTTTCCTCCCTGTTGGTACAGCCAAAGGGTGGGCAATGCCGGAATCAATCTTAGCAGTACTAATTCCTCTGTCATTCGCCATTTCTTGGTGGGCTAAAAGAGAACATGACATACCTATCGTTCATGCACACGGCGGTGCACACTCTCAGTATGAGGATTTGGAGGATTTGCCTACAATGGTCAGTCTAGACAATGCTAGTGAAAATGTCAACCCCAATACTGCAGCAGTTATTGCATCTATCATTGGAGCAGAAGTAACTCAGAAAGAATCTGCAGTCTCTATGGCTATCGATACCCTTTCTACTGGTACTATTGGCGAATCAGCAGCGGCTGCTGTTGCCCACAATGATGTTGATCATACTAAAGTGAACACAGATAATTTTGACCACCGAGGATTTCAAACACAAGGAATTGAATCTGTACCTCTACCTGTCGTACCAGCATTAGAACTACCCGCCTTACAAGCATCTGTACTACCAGAAATGCCCGACCTTGAGGATTTATTATCAGAGGATGCAAATTCAGCAGCACCGCCTCCACTAGATTTACCTAAGTTGCCAGAATTCTGAGTGATAGCATGTGGACTGATTGTGTGGATTTACATTGTCATTCGTGGCACAGTGACGGATTATGGTCGCCGGGCGAAATGGCTCAAAGAGCCTTTGATTCAGGTGTTAGAATTTGGTCGTTAACAGACCATGATACGAATCATGGGTGGGATGAGGCCAAAGAGGCATGTGACAAATTAGGTATGAAGTTCATCCCTGGTGTTGAGATTACTTGTGAGGTTGAATTGCAGAGTGAGACTCAGAGTCCAACCTCTTGGCATTTACTAGCATATTTCCCCGAGGGTGCATCAGAGGAATTCACTGAATGGTTATCAGACCTGAAAGAAGCGAGAGTTCCTAGAATGAAAAATATGCTTACAGCTCTTGAAGAGTTAGGCCATACCATCCCAATTGAAGATGTCGAAAAGCACGCATCAGGTTCCTTAGGGCGCCCACACTTAGCTAGAGCGATGGTTGAGCACGGCATTGTTGAGAATGTTCAACAAGCCTTTGACGAGTGGATTGGAGATTCAGGTCCAGCATTCCGTGAACGCCCATTACCTACAATTTCTGATTCTGTTAAGATGGTACAACAATCCGGTGGGATCACTTCGCTGGCACACCCCAAATATTACGGAATTGAAACAGAGATCTTGATTCCAACACTATTGAGGTTAGGAGTGGATTGTGTAGAGGCAATGCATAATTCCCATCCTGATTCATACAGGTGGGAATTGATGCAACATGGTCTTCCAATTACAGTGGGAGGCGATTCACACGGAACAGAAAGGAGACCTTCTCCAGGGAGAATGGCTGTGCCAATCAAGAATTTACATCCGTGCTTTCGCCCGTGATTTTATCCCATAACATAGCGGCTTCGAATAGAAGTATTATTGGAATTGCAACCAAAAATAAAGAAAGAGGATCTGGTGGTGAGAAAGCAGCACCAAGGACGAATGTAGTGAACCAAATATGTCTTCGGAATTCTAGTAAAGTCGGCCTATCAATTGCGCCGCTTTGAAGTGATAGTAGAGTGATCAAAGGTGCTTGGAATCCTATGGCACAAGCAAGACATAAACTGACTATGAATCCAATAAATGAGGACAACCTCCATTCAGTCGACAATCCAGCAGCCTGCGCATCTGTAGCCAGATACTCGAGGAGCATTGGAGTTAAAAGATACCAAGAATAGACTAATCCTGCTGTTGTCAAAAGTATTGCAAAAATCGTAGTTACTACCACTGTCCTTGCAGGGCGGGGGGTTTTCTTTGCAAGGCCACTTTGCCATGCTGCATCTATTAACAGTCCAAGTATTGCAAAACCTGCTCCTAGCCAGGCACCAACTTTGACCTGTAGCATTATGAACTCAACAGGTGTTAGAATGATTATATTGACATCATCAGGCAATAACCCGACATTTAGTAGCCATTCTACAACTCTATGTGCTACTGGTATTCCAAGGACCAAACCTAGTAAGAAAAAAAATACTATCATCTTCATTCTGCTTCTAATATGAAGAGAAATCTGATTGAACAGTTTCTTGATTTCGGGATCAATAAGGTTCTCCGACATTCACTCTTCCTCCCAAAGATGGGATGGGGTGGAATCAATGATCGATTTTCCTGCAAATTTTAGACGTGCAACACGATAGACTACGAATCCAGTAATCCACATAGATGGAATCGACATAATCAGTGATTTTGTAATTTGGTCATCAACCCAGTCGTTCAAGTTATCAGCTCTGGTTGGTGAGTAATCATTCAAAATTCTAATTTCAATAACATCATCCACATCTTCTGCATCATTATGCAAAATTATCAAATGCCAGAATTTTTCATCCGAGGTTATTATTTCTAATTCCTCGCCAGGCCCTATTGAAGTGGTAGTATGGTTCTTAGACATCTCTTCCCAATCAATCACTCCATCGTCCATGTATCTTACAGATTCATCAACCCATAGTAATACGATCTCGAGTTCTAAATCATCGTCCCAATTTTTTATTTTGGTTGTGACCTCTTCTCCATATTGCAATGGTGTAAGAATCTCATAAGTAGAGTCTCCACCACCAAGACGCATCGACACACGTTCATCGACATTGTCGCTTTGGTAAGACACTGCTCCTATCACCAAGAATAGCATCAAAATGGTCATTGCACCTTCCCAGATAAAGTGGTTCTTGACCTTCTTCTTATCTACGCCTTCAAACAATTTACCGTGGTTATTTCGCAACCTCGGTTGAATGTGATGTATGAATAAAGCACCTATTGCTCCGACTAACATTCCTAGTGGGATGTCAACAAACCAGTGTATTCCTAGGTAAGCGATTGTGAAGATAAATAGAATCGTATTAATCACAATGAATAGATGATATGGCCAATGTGCCCAATCTCGCATTCGAATTTTCTTCTCTTTACAATGTAGCCAATTTAGGAGAATCATTCCAAATGGTATTGCAACATGCAGCGATGGAACTGCATTGTCCAATGGGTCATGAGATGCATAGAACACAGTATACCATCCATCGTGATACAATAGTGCCTTCATTCCTGGAATCCAAGATGAGGTGACCTCTACATTGAAGAATAGGTAGTAAGGAACAGCTATTGCATAGATCAACAAATAGTTCAATGTAACTTTGTCAGTCATGTCTCTTTCACCAACATAGGCAAAGTAGACAGTAGTGATGTAAATCAAGAATAAGTAGATGAATAAATAGTGGAAATTCAAAAACTCTGTTAGAATTGCATTTTCAAAAGTCTTCTGAACCCATAAGGTTGCATCTCCTTCAAGCGCATAGATGTAATCTGTCCAGTTTCCGGTACGAATCTTCATTGGTTCATTCAGGTCATCGGTTAGAGCCTTCCACCTGATAATAACCATGTATCCGAGAATGTGTAGGTAATACCTGTTCTCGTGGATTTTTTGGAACACATTGTTGAGTGGCATTCGTGTATCCTTTCTGCCAAGAGTGAACACCCAGCAGGTGAATGGAGTCAAAATCAAGATGATTCCCATCATCACCCAGTATGGACTCATAGTTCACTCCCCTTTGCTAACGGATATGAGAGTTTTCACTCCACAGTGGCTGAACGGTTTCTTTCGTCCTCTGCTTTGGCCACTGCGATTCCATCCTCAACATCGACCTTACGCAAGATTAAGACTCCCGCAATAATCAATATTGATAATGCAAATATACCTACTCTAGAGTCAAACCAAACGGTCATCAGAGCGTAAATAAGTGGGCCAAGTAAGGCTGCGACCTTTCCAAAGAAACCGAAGAATCCGAAGAATTCCGCGGACCTTGTTTCCGGAACCATTTGTCCAAACATCGAGCGTGCTAGACCTTGAGATCCACCAAGTAGCGCTCCTGCAAATACTCCAAGGAGTAAGAATTGGAAGAATACTGTCATTCCTAGTGGCGCCCATACCACTGAGCGAACTGTTTCTGGAATGATGTCCAGTGTTCCATCGCCAAGACTGGATGGGTGGTTTATTCCCAACCCAGTCTGACCGTCAAATTCGCCGCCCTCTACGCTATATGAGAATCTTGATTCATCCATTGTAGACTTCATAGATTCGAGGTTATCTGCAGTCAAAATCACTTCTACTGGGATTGCCTCGCCGTCATCATCAAATGCCCATTTCACACCATAGCCTTGCCTTTTTACATCTTTATTTTCTTCAACAGGAAGAATTTTTTCATATTCGAGCGCCCATTTTTGTTCGTCGTCATCAGGGAGTGCTGCAATATTGTTCACACCTTCTCTTGCCTCAGCAACATATGTTTGTGCATCTTCATCCCAAGTGTATTGGACATCATATTCATCATGATTTTCAAGTTCGAGTGGTGCGAATGATAGTGCTCCTACAATTACGAAACACCAGCATACTAAGGAGAACTGCAGCGCTTTCTTAGTGCTCCATTTTTCAGCTAGTTTAGTGAAACCAATCGCTGCAGGTGCTGCTACGAACTGGATAATTAGAATCGTAAGTATTAGGCCTGTTGTGGTTAAACCAAGAACTACAATTCCAAACACTCCTGCTAATGCAGTAACCGAATTTATTCCATCGATGAAACAGAAATATGCAATCATGTAGATGAACAGGGTTTTGAAACTCTTGATATCTCCTAATGTAGATTTAACCTCACCTAGGGCCATCTTTGTTGAATCGACAACACCCATCGGCTCCATTTCATTTTCGATATGAGGTTCTGGAATCATCTTGAAAGTCATTTGAGCAAATCCTAGCCACCAAATTCCGGAAGATGCCATTACGAATGGAATAACCCATGTCCCATCAAGCGACAATACCATTCCTAGATGTACCACAAGTAGTAGACCTCCTCCAAGGTAACCTGCTGCAAATGCTTTGTTGGAAATGGAGTCCATTTCACTTTGTTCACCCATGTGTGGCAACAATGCATTGTAGAATACCCCTGCACCATTAAGTCCAACATTTGCAACCATGAACATTATCATGGCCCAAACCCAACCTATTGAGACTCCTAGGTATGGTGAAAAGGCTAGTAATATACAAGAAACTGAACCCAATATTGTGAGTACTCGTAGCCACCACATTTTGATCATTCTACGGTCAGCAATTACTCCTAAAGACGGTGCACATATCGCTACAAAGAGGGCTCCTGCCATGACTGCTGCCGAGAACATGGCATCCGCAGTCCATTCTGAACCTAGAAATTTAGTTGAGATACCATTTGCTTCAGCGAATAAATAAGCGAACCATGCAGGAAATACAGCCGTTGTAACTGAGGTTTCAAAAGCACTCTTTCCCCAATCATATGCACAATATCCTCGTACGCGTTGGTCTTCTGCCATGTCTGTTGACCATCATGTTTGCTTATGATGGTTGGGCAGGATTAGTGAACCGGCACATGATTCAATAAGATAATCCTTACAAGCGGGGATAATGGGATGGGAGCAGCCTGCGGAAAACACCCATGAGTCTTTGGTTAAGGCAATGCAAATGATGGACGGTGTTGAATTCGATTTGCGCTTGACTGCTGATGACCAACTCGTAGTACACCATGACCACATTGTGTCAGTATCGGAGGACTTGTTAGATGGTCGTTCTAAATATGTCGAAGAATGGAATCTGAAAGATTTAGAGGAAGTTGGTTTTTGTTCATTTGAAGAGTTGATGGCTGACAAAGAATGGCTTGTTCCTTGGCAAGAACATTCGAAAGTGGCGTGCCTCGAAATTAAACGCAGCCTACCAAGCATCTCCAACGACCCCACAAAAAGAATGGCTAGAGTAATGCAACTCGCCAGTGAAATGGTTGATGAGGCAGACATCCACACTGAAGCAGCTGTATTCTATGCATTTCACAGACCAATGGCTAAGGTTGCTAAACTATCAGGTTCCAATCGGCCGTGGTCTAGGTTGTTACCAATAGTGCCGAGAACTGGCTC
>JAACDL010000122.1 GCA_009936765.1 Methanobacteriota archaeon | reverse complement strand
TTTACGCCAGAATTCTCATGGCTTTCTAACAGTATTTGGTCGACTCTGTCAACTCTTCCGCGAAGATTGAAGGTGGTTTCGTAATCCGGTAACCCGAGGTCAACTCTTTTTCTTCCATTACTTTCCAATTCCCATTCCGAGGCGATAGGTGCGGCATCAGTAAGTGTGAAATCAGATTGTAACATTCTACCAATTCTGCCACCCAATTCGATAGGAGTTCTAGATTCTATCCATTCTTTCCACCGCCCAGGAGAAACGCCAATCAGGTCCCTACATCTGTGGGCTGAGATACCATCTTCTCTACGCATCCAAGGCGCTTTTTCTTCTAGGGTTTGTAAGGCAACTAACCATGCTGCGTCCAAATCTATCGGTCCTGATTGCAATGTAACCGGTGTTTGGGGAATTGTGCCTTCTTCAAGACCGTGAGCACGTAGTATTGCTTCTTCGACTTGGTGAACGATATCACCCCTTGCAGTAGCCGCTAAATCTTCTCTCATATTGTCATCTTTTCCAAGATACATATGCCGTTGAAACCATGCTTTCCTAGGACACTCAAGCCATGATTGGAGGCGCCCTTGGGACCAGACTGTTGGTAATTTTAGTTGGTTTGCACTTCTACCAGTTATACTGTCAAGCGATTCAATCAAAGTTGAAGGCGGTTGTATTGGCCGGGGGTCAATTGGAATACCTAGGCTTTTTTTACCCATTATTCCTAAGTGAGGCCATACGTCAGATTGTCGAGCATTTGCAGGTTTACTCTTTGTAGGAATCAGACTGATGTCAATAGATTGTATTCGGCTAGGAGCTTCGCTAAAGTCGAATATTTCTCCAACCTCAAGACCCTCTCCTGTTCTTCTACGCGAGTACTGATCTGCAAGAATATCAACTTCCGCAGCTGACAAAAGCGAATCTAGGTTTAAGGGGGACAATATAGGCACCCTCGATTCAAGTGTAGACAGACCTGCGCGCTGCACATAGTCTCTGTGAAGGTTCCCACTTCGATGAGTACGAACTCTTCCATCTGTTGTTTCCATTGAATTTAATCTGAAAACTAGAATCGTTTCACCTCTAATTGTTTTCCACTCCCATGAACGATCAGGAGTGTCTGGATGCCAGGATGAATTATCGATGAAGGGTGGTTCTTGATGCATCTTTGCGAGATTCCCTTCTCTGTTGATGTCACTAAACCATTCGTCTAGAGGACCTGCTAGTTCAATCCCCTCTTCAAGGCTTGAATCTATGATTATGATTTCTTTTGCACAATTCAACAAATGCCGAAGAATATGTCTACCTTGCCTTAGCGCCTCATCAGGTCGATGCAGCCCGATTTTCATTCGACTTGCTTCATCCAGCCACGGTATCTGAGAAGGTTTCATTGACCAACTCTCAGAATCTAAATTACACAAAATAAGGTTCTCTGCTTGGAGCCCAAATGCTTGAGATGGCTCCAGTATCTTGATGCCTTTATCTCCTGACCTCATGCTAGGGATTTCGGCTTGAGATGCTACGCTCTCGAGAATTTCGCTAAAGTCTTCAGAATTTATTTGTATATTTTCTTCTTGTAATTTAGATATTGAGGTCACTAGGTGTTGCAAACCCGGAATCGTGTTTGCTGAAACTTGATCCCTGGATGCTAATACGCCCCAATCAATTTGTTCAATACAGGAGTTCATCCAAGAGATTGCATCACTCGGCTGTTGAGGAATTGGAAGGACTTCTCCTGAAGAGCATCCGACTATGGACTTGGGAATTGATTCTTGGTCGGCTGATGGCAAAATGGGTAGCATCCAATTTGCAATGCAAGCAAGCCACCATTGGCATTCCTCTAATTCCCTACTTCTCCTAACTGGGTCAACGCCCGCTCTTGGGGTGGCTTGAGAAAGTATAGACATCCATCTTCTCAAAGCCCCTCTACCACCCAATAGATGGAATCCTCTCGCAATCTCAGTAAGAATGCTGGAGTGCAATTTAGGCTTCCACTCCTGTTCTGATGGGTGCTGAATATCTAGTATTGGCCAAGACATTGGTAACTCAATTTGTGACCATACGTCATTCAGCCGAGATAAGGACCATGCCTCTTCGCCTCGAGAGAGGTTCACAAAAGACATGATTCTTGCAACAGCGCTGCTATCGCTAACTTTGACGGAAGGGGTTGACAATTTGTGCCCCATCATATCCAAATGCGGCTTAAGAGATTGCTTCAGAGAGTCTGCATCACCACTAACGATTAGGACATCGCCTTCTAGATGAGTCAGCATGTTTGCCAATACGGAAGGTGTATGGCTTTGTAATTCACACATTAGATGATGGATATCTGATTTCCGATTAGTTCCGATACTGGTTAACCAACTAGGGGATGCTTCAGCAGCCCAGACGTCATGCTCAGGAACCCAGTTAGCCAATGATTTGGTATTTCTCACAGGAGATATATCTTCGATATACTCGCCATGGAAACCAAGACGGTGAGAGCCAGGGTTTACCAGCTGGTGCAATCCAGTAAACCGTGACAACTCTTGCAGAATAGCAATTACAACCTCACTAAGACCTGGTGGATGGTCGAGCATTATTATGCCTTCAACATCAGATATTGTGAAAGGCGCTTCTTGGCTTTCTTTCAACCCATTCCAAACTGCTCTATCCAGGCGGGAGGGGTGGGTTGCTTGCATTTCTTTCTCCATAGCCCTAAGCACTTTGTCGCAAGATTTCGCCCCAGGGTCTTCTTCCCAATCCCAAGGCCTCTTGAGTTTGATCAACTCCTTATGAAGAGACAAAATACGACGACTTCTCGATCTAGACCAACGGTTTTGGGGATTCGCTTGCAATAGGGGAAACCCGTAATTCTTGGCAGTCAGTGCCAATGCTTCGTGTGTTTTTTCAAATAATATCCCATCATCTTCCATCAAAGAAGGAAGCCTCAAATCGAGATGTAAAATACCAACCAATCGTTTTACTGTAAGGTGGTGTGTGGTGTCTATTGACTTACCTCCTCCATAATTATGCAGATGCTCTATATTCTGTTTTCGGGATTCTTCGCTAGGGTGTATAACCATCAGTCTTCGACCGTGTAACAATGCGTCGACAAGCCAATCTGGCATAGATTGGCCTGCAGGAACTGCCTCCATTGACAGTCCCGTAGCGTATTGTCGAGTCTCAGTCATCATCGGGTCGTCCGCCTAACGGCCCAACTCGGTGACGGTGGTTCTTGAACCCACGCCTAAACCTGAGCAAAACTATTGATACTCAGTAAGGCGTCGTAGATTTATGCGAACCCGCATATTCATCATTGCATTGATTCTTGTGGCATCAGGTATTCCAACCGCACAAAGCGGAAGTCCTGAACAAATGGACGAGGTTGGTGCTGTATTTGGCGGCGTGCATATTGAGGCTTGGCATTCGGGAAATAGTACGAGTAACCTTTCAGATTTACCAGCGATTGTTGAGGATTACACCGCCACTTGGTGCACTAATTGCGTCAAAGTAGAACGCGCATTAGACGCTGTTGAAGAAACAAATAACATGCAACAATACCACTTTCACAGATTCATTGGAGAAAATGAAGACCCATTAGGCTCGCAAGAGGGCGATGATAGATGGATTGACAGATACGAACAAAGATTACCACCTACTGTTGTGTTTAATGGAACATTAAGACAGATTGGCAGCGTTCCTTCTGGAGACTCACTGCAGGACGATTACAACGCCAATTTGCAAAACCCTTTGATTCTAGGGCAAGGTACTTCCACCCTTGGATGGGTGGCCTCAACAAACAATTCCAGTGCTATTGCTACATGGAATTTGGTAATGGATACAGATTCAATACCAGAAGGTGCAACCGTAATGAGTTCAATTTGGGTTGTTGAACACCTTGCCTACTTCCCAGATGGAAGTAATGGAGAAGAATACTATCATGAGAGTGTTCGAGCAATTATTGAATTAGGTGAAGACCTGTCTGGAAGCAAAGAGATTTCTTTGCCTGCTGCATATGATGGAGACGATCTAGAAATTCATCTGATTCACGAAGTTGTTCTTCCTGAAGTTATTGATGAGGGGCCTGACGAAACATCAGAGCCTGATGAAGAAGATGATGAAGACAGCGGACTTCCGAGTATCAGTTTCATTGCAGTACTATCTGTGATTATGGTTGCAGCATTCACTGCGCAGCGAAAGCAGCAATGATGCGTTCAACATCTTCATCCGTAATATGAAGATGGATTGCTACTCTTACTCGGTTGTATGGAAGGTCGAACATATCGATTCCATGCTCACCCAAGGATGAAACTACATCTGCAGCAGGAATGTTACAGTTGACATAGACAAGATTCGATTGAACAGCATCCATATCAACGCTGAAATTATCCATTGCATTGATAGCTTCGGCTACATGTAAAGCACGCACGTGATCTTCTGCTAATCTCTCGATGTGATTATCCAAAGCAAATAGTCCCGCTGCTGCAAGAACTCCGGCTTGCCTCCAGCCTCCACCAAACATTTTCCTCCATCGATGCGCCTTATTGATGAACTCTTGAGAGCCGACTAATACGGACCCAACTGGAGCCCCTAGTCCTTTAGAAAGGCAAATCGAAACCGAATCATTATCTCTACACATTCGAGCAACATCTACTCCTGTTGTAATTGCGGCATTGAAAATTCTCGCACCATCAATGTGAGTGGCGCAATCGTTCTCTTTGGCTACTGCTGCAATCTCGTCTAGTGCCTCTTGAGTGTAACAAGCGCCTCCTCCAAGGTTGGAAGTATTCTCCACACAGACCAACTTTCCATCTGGATAATGTGACCCTGAACCTTCAGCCTTACGAATTGCAGATTGGACTTGAGAAGCAGTCATTAGGCCACCTTCACCTTCAACGAGAGATATAGAAACTCCACAAAGTGCAGCATATCCTCCTCCTTCATACTTGTAAATGTGAGCTGTTTTGGCGCAGACAATTTCATCGCCAGGGACCGTATGCGTCCTCAAAGCAATTGCATTGGACATAGTTCCACTTGCTACAAACAATGCTGCTTCTTTCCCGAACATCTTTGCAAGTCGATCCTGAAGTTCGTTCACGGTAGGGTCGTCTCCGAGGACATCGTCTCCAACTTCAGCCATTTCCATAACTGCACGCATAGCCGCAGTAGGCTTTGTTACTGTGTCGCTGCGGACATCTACACGGTCTGATGGATACTCGCGCATGACCTGTCCACTCCGCTTTCACTCAAAGCAGTTTCAGGTCGCCAGTAATGGCGTCAACTGCTGAACGTGGTGAAGGACCTATTCCTAGAACCGTAATAGTGCCAGGAGGGATTTCTGTATGGCCTGCATCTTTGATTAGTGAGCAAACTAAACCCCCTTCTAGCGCTTTTGCATACAATAGCCGAAGGTGCGCTTCATCATCTGCTCTAAGCACTATTTTACGAGCGCCTACATTGTTCCAGCGTTCATACAGCCTGGCCGCTTTTTTCTTCGCCTTCAAAGCACAGTCAACTGCTGCATGAGCACATTGCGCTGCTAACTTACCTTTGGAAAGTTTGAGATCGTCACGGGTCACTAAGACCATTGTCACTTCATTAAGCGGAGATGACATCTGCCTCACCACTTACCTGTGGCTGCTCTATTTGTGCCGTTTCTTCGAAGACTAAGTTGGCAAGCCAAGGAGCAACCCATACCACAGTTACCAAACTGCCAACTGCATGTAGGGCATCGAATGGTAGGCCGTTCAAAAGATAGATTCCGAACTCAGAAATGGTCATTCCGCTTGTAAATATCGACAATGAAACCCACCAATCGAATAGAACCGAGGCTATCACTGCGGTAATTGCAAGGCGTTTCATTTGGACTACATTGTCTACGATTAGACCTAAGCGTGAACCTGCAAAGGCTGCTGCTGCCCAGCCACTTGCTTGGAATAGTGTCCACCAGCCATGTGATAGAACTAGATTGGAAAGCATGGTTGCAATGACTGCAAATGCCATTCCTCTACGCGCACCAAGAGTTGCACCCATTACTAGGCACATCACTGTAAGAGGCTGAACATTGGGTAAGGGTTCTAGCAAAATCCGGCTCGCTGCTGCGGCCAAGGTAATGCTTGACAAGACCAGAATTTCTCTCTTAGCAGATTGTGCTGGTTTG
>JAACDL010000121.1 GCA_009936765.1 Methanobacteriota archaeon | reverse complement strand
GCCTTAGTAGGTGGTTTTGGTGGAGATGGAGCCTTAGTAGGTGGTTTTGGTGGAGATGGAGCCTTAGTAGGTGGTTTTGGTGGAGGTGGAGCCTTAGTAGGTGGTTTTGGCGGCATCGGAGGCTTTGTCGGAAGGGGTTTTGGTGGCCTTTGTGGAGGCTTTGGTGGTGGTGGTGGAGCCTTATCTGCCATGACTATCCTCTATTGGCAAAGCGGGTGACTCTTTCAAAGAATCGGGGAGGTAGTATCGTTTTGGAAATACTATGCAGGGTAATTTAATAGTGATTCACAAGGAGTTGGATGTAATTTTTCTCTTGCACCGAGTCCTTCAAGTTCGATTACAAATAAACTACCGATGACTTCGGCTCCTTGGAGTTCGCAGAGTTTTTTACATGCTTCAACGGTTCCTCCGGTTGCAAGAAGATCATCTATTATGATAACTCGTAATCCAGGATTAATTATATCGTCGTGCATTTCGAGAATATTTGAACCATACTCTAATGAATATTCTACTTGAATCGTAGTAGATGGTAATTTACCCGGTTTTCTCACAGGAATGAATCCCACGCCTAATTTGGCAGCAAGTAAAGGCCCGAAAATAAATCCGCGAGCTTCTGGACCGACTATTGCGTCTGGCACCCAATTATTATGCTTACAAATATCGAAAAACATTTCTGTTACTTTGTTGAGATATTCTCCTGAATTTAGCAAAGGAGTTATGTCTCTAAACATTATTCCTTCTATTGGAAAATTTGGAATTGTTCTAATTTGTTGTTTGAGTGATCGTATCGTTTCTTTATCAAAAATTGACATACTAATGCACCCACAAGAGAGAGGAGGCCCCCGGGCCCCTTGGGGCCCGAGAACTCCTTTTACGTTATTCTACTCACTCGTTTAATCCGAGTTCGGTGAATATCCAATCAAATGTTGATAGATCTCCAGGACCTAGGTAAAACATTAACATTAGAATTGCTAATGTTCCCATGATCTTGTTGATTTCATCGAATTTGCCCATTCCTGCTTTGATAGCTACGTATGAGATTACACCCCATGCGATACCATCCGCAATTGAATAAGTGAATGGCATCATTACCATTGTTAGGAATGCAGGTAAAGCGATTTCGCCATTATTCCAATCAATATCTGCCGCTTGCCTCATCATCATAGCACCGATAATTACCAGAGCACATGCTGCTGCGAATGTTGGGATCGCTTGGAATATATTCGAGAAGAATAATCCTGAAAGCATCAGTACACCTACTGTAACTGCTACTAATCCAGTCTTGCCGCCTTCTTCTACACCGGCTACTGACTCAATGTAAGTTGTTGTTGTGCTTGTACCGGTTAGCGCTCCAACAATTGTTGCTGCTGCGTCCGACATGAATGCCTCGTCCGAGTTCATTAGTTCGTCGTTTTCATCAACATATCCTGCTTGGCGCCCTACTGAATAAAGAGTTCCAGCAGTATCAAAGATATCAACAAAGAAGAAAGTTATCATGACTAATAAGAATGCGCCCATTGTAGTGCCGCCATCTGCTCCAACATCTCCTAGTGCACTAAATGCTGCACCCATTGTTTCTTCTGGTAACCCTACAAAGCCAAAGTCCAGCGATGGCCATGCTGCGTTAACGCCTGCCCAGCCTGCTCCTCCTGATGCAAAATCATTGTACGGATCGTATGCTTCTGTCGCCCATCCCCAAACTGATGCTCCGAAAATACCAATGATAATTGCACCTGGTATTTTTCTTGCCATCATTACAGCAATTGCAATCAATGCAACCATTGATATGAGTGCACCGTGATTGTAAGTGAATGCCTCCGTAGTTGCTAAATTAACTAATGTTGCTCCATCATCTTGGATCCAGCCCATTTCTCTTAGCCCAATTATTGCAAGGAACATTCCAATACCTGCTCCGGTAGCAATTTTTAGGTCTGTAGGAATTGCATTAATCATTGCAGTTCTCCAACCTACTTGAGGAAGAGAGATTATCATGAAAAGAATTCCTTCCACGAATACTGCTGCCAATGCTACATCCCATGCGACCCCCATTGCGCCAACTACAGCGAATGTGAAGTATGCATTGAGCCCCATGCCTGGTGCCAATGCAAATGGCAAGTTGGCCCAAAGACCCATCACCATACAGCCGACGAAGGCTGCTATTGCTGTTGCGAATAATGCGTCGTCATAGGGAATTCCCGTTTGTCCGAAATTATGCAACATTGCCGGGTTGACTATCAGAATGTAGGCCATTGTCAAGAATGTTGTTAATCCTGCTCTCAGCTCTCCATTCACGGTACTTCCCGCTTCTGTTATTCCAAATTGTTTGTCTAATGCGTCCATATTTTTTTTCATCTCCTGTTTTTCAATCATCCCAGACATATGTCCAGATATGTTTCCATTAGACACACGGCCTATGAATTGTTCGGAACCCTTGATTCAAGAATTAATATGTATTGGAGTGCCGTTAACCGGCAAATGAATATTGATTTTTTCACTCATTTCGGAAAAAATAACATCTCTACTCTCTTCTGGTGCATGAAATAGAATCATGCTTTTGGGGTTACATTTATTGGCAAAATTACATAATTCACTATGTCCAGCGTGATTAGATAATTGAAACTGGGATACTTCTAAATCTATTTGAGTGATGTTTCCAAATATACTTATT
>JAACDL010000120.1 GCA_009936765.1 Methanobacteriota archaeon | reverse complement strand
GGCCTAATTGTTTCTTCAGTCCCATGGCCTATCTTCACCATGTGAGCAATTACCGACTCGGCATGCTCAGACATAGATTCTATGTGCTTTTCAGCAAAATCTTGCAGTATGCCCTCATCTCCAGATACCCCGTTAACTGGAGTTCTAGCCAGCCATTTCTGAACAACATCATTCAATGAAGGCATGTTATCGATTCGAATCATGTTTTCCATCACATCATCACTTAGTTTACCTTCAGAATGTAATTTCCGATTGTGAATCATAGGATCCATACCTCCAATTCTTTGCTCTGATTCTAGACCCAATAGCATCTCAAGTGTACGCATTTGCCAACTTTCAAATCCAGAAGATGTACCCAACCTATCACGGAATGCTAAGAAATCATGAGGAGAAAGTGTCTGCATGACTCTCCATTGGGAAGCTAATAGGCGGAATATTTCAGAACACCTTTCAAGATGGCTAACGATGACTGGTATCTTCTTTTCATCAACTTCATCTACATTCAACAAATTTAGAGCCTCTTCGAGTTCACGATTTATTTGTTTGAACCATAATTCAAATGCTTGGTGTACAACGATAAAATGCATTTCGTGGTTCGAAGGTGGAGGATTATGGCCATCCGGTCCCGATTGAAGTGACAGCAATTCATCCAATTGCAGATAGTTTCCGTAAGTCATTCGGCTACCGGGGGTTTCGCTGCTCATGTTACTCGCAGACTGAGCAGGGCTTGAAACCTTGACGGAGAAAACGCCCTTGGATTACGAGAATTATCTGTTCAAACTATTATTTCAGTATTCTAATTCCGTAATAGTCATTAATGAAACACAAAAGCCGTCGGCATGGGCGTAGACATAGGACTGTTGCGGAATTGGCTTGATTCCTACGACCCTGAGCAAATCACCATCGGAGTGGTCGCTTCTCATTCATCGCTTCAGATACTACATGGAGCAAGACAGGAAGGTTTCAAGACTTTAGGAATTGCAGTTGGCGAAAATCGCCGAAGATTCTACTCGGCATTCCCTGGAGCAGAGCCTGATGAATGGTTAATGCTCGACAATTATAGAGAGATGTTAGATCATGCAGAATGGTTTAGAGAACAAAACGTAATCATCATCCCTCATGGTTCTCTTGTCGAGTACTTAGGAAGTTCAAATTTCAAGAATTTAGAAGTTCCAACTTTTGGAAACAGAGGAATCCTACACTGGGAGAGCAGTAGAGAGCGCCAAAGGAAGTGGCTTGAAGAAGGCGGTTGTTCAATGCCAAAGGTGGTCGATGACCCCCACGATATCGATGGGCCAGTAATTGTGAAGTACGCTGGTGCCAAAGGCGGAGAAGGATATTTCATTGCTAGAGACTATAGAGATTTCAAGCGTAATGTAAACCTCGATGAAGAGTTTACGATTCAAGAGTATGTACTAGGATGCAGATATTACCTTCACTTTTTCTTTGACCCTACTGCCGATGATGGATTCCAAGTTCAGGGCAGAGGAAGTAATGCTGGGAAGAATCTAGGCCGTCTTGAACTGATGAGTATGGATCGAAGAGATGAATCCAACGTCGATGAGTTCTACAAATTAGGCAGCCTTAGAGATTTGAGAGAGATGAGCCTTGAGCCATCATTTGTTGTAACCGGTAATCAACCGGTAGTAATTCGTGAAAGTCTACTCCCTAGAGCTTTTGAAATGGCAGAAGGAACTGTTGCGGCCTCATTCGAATTAGAAGAAGGCGCAAGAGGTATGATTGGTGCATTTTGTTTAGAAACCATTGTAACTGACAAATTAGAATTCAGAGTTTTCGAAATTAGCGCACGGATTGTAGCAGGCTCTAATCCATTCGTTGGTGGCTCACCTTACAGTGACATCAATGAACCATTTATGTCCACAGGTAGACGTATTGCACGTTCAATCAAGAAAGCCGTTGAAAACGGTGAACTCGATAAAATACTATCCTGAAAGCAGTTTGAGATAACTTCACTCATTTGTGTCGTCATCTGGGTCTGCACTACCATCCCACTCACCGCTTTGTAGAGCCGCCAGTTTAGACTTGGCTTCTGCTGCTTTAGCAGCCCTAGTTTCAGGATCTTCAATTGTAAACTCACTGATTAACATAATTGGGTCACCACTGGAGATTTTACCATCGTACTCTTGAATATCTCCACCTGCATTACAGATAACCTTGAATGTTGTAGGGTCCTTTGAACGTCGCTTCTTGTGCTTCTTGTAATGGTGGACATATGCTTTGTAAGTTCCACCAGGTGCTTTTCCTTCCGGCCAAACAACATTCTCAACAGGTTTCTTAGATTCAGGACGCACGTTCGCATCAACATCTAATTCTCCTCCACAAGCTGATTCTCTATTTCCACCGTGAATTCTCTCTCCTGATGGACATACAACGTGTAGGTCAAGATCATTGTAGTTGTTCCAAATCAAAGATATCTGAACGTCAGATGATTTGGCACCTTCTCTTTCGAGTCTCTCCTTTAGTTCTTTCAATGCTTGTTGAGTTGCCTTGATTGATTCTAATTCTGACGCTTCGTTTTCAACGATTTCAGCTAACCTTTGTTCTTCTGCTGCAGCGAACTCTTCTTGACGATTCTCTTCTATTTCAATTGCCAGACGCTCTTCCTCTGCTATCTTTTCGATTTCTTCAGCAACTAGTGCAACTTCCCTCTCTTCATCAGAGCCGCGTTGTTCAGGGGCCTCTAATTCGAACTCACAAACTAACTGGATCGGGTCTCCACTAGAAAGTTCACCTTCGTAATGCGCTACTGAACCTCCAGAGTTTACCACCACTCTGAACTTTGTAGGGTCTTTTGAGCGGCGCTTGTTGTGCTTCTTGTAATGATGGACATACACCTTGTAAGAACCAGGAGGGGCTTTGAAGTCAGGCCATACAATGTTCTCCACTGGCTTCTTAGTTTCAGGACGGACATTAGCATCGACATCCAATTCTCCACCACATTCTGAATTCTTGTTACCACCGTGGATTCTTTCTCCGGATGGACACAGTACATGCAAATCAAGGTCATTGTAATTATCCCACATTAGAGATACCTGTACTTCTGAAGACTTTGCGCCTTCTCTTTCCAGCCTTTCTTCCAAATCAGAAGTAGCCGCTTCAGATTCCATCTGAGCCTCCATCGCTTCTGATTCCTTTAGTGACTCAAGTTCAAGCAGCCTTTCTTCTTCAGCTGCCGCAAGTTCTTCTTGCCTTTCAGATTCTAACTCCTCAGCGAGGCGGTTTTCTTCTGCTAAGCGTTCTGCTTCTCTCTCCTCAGCCTCTTTCCTTTCTGCCTCTAATTCTGCATCACGTTCAGCCTCAGCTTCTGCTTTGATGCGGTTTTCTTCTGCTTCAATCTTGGCTAATCTAGCGTTTTCTTCTTCAATCAATTTGTTTGCAGCATCTTCAGCCAGTGATTTCCTTGCTTCTTCTTCTGCCAATAGAATAGCTCTTTCGTCTCTTCTCTTGGATGCAAGGTGGCGCTCAACTTCTGCCAATTTGCGATCAAACACATTGTGGGCTTCTGAAAAATCAGGAGTACCCCTGCGAGTTAAGTCTTGAGGATGAATCGTCATAGAACGGCCACTACGGTCATCACCTCTGACCAACATGAACCAGATTCCGAACAGAAAGGCTCCGCCGAGAAAACCAATCATAAGCCATGAAGCAAGGTCCATAACAGGGGCTAATACAAACTGGGACTTATTACCATCGCCTGTAATCATCGTATTCACACTCAGACTTCTCCTTTCAAGTTCTTATATTACGGCCTAATCACTGGTTCATGCGCGAGGTTCAGTTGAAGTGGAATCCCGAGACAGTTGCACGCTCTGAAATAAAAATGATTACCGATGTTGCTTCAATTTACGAAGTAGTCGCTCACCTAGAAGTCACCAAGGTCGGAGTCAGACAACTTGTTAAAATTCATTTCAAAGAAGGAAAAGGCCCTAGTGAACTTAACGAAATAGACTTCTTGAAGGTTGAAGGACCAATGAGTCCTCACCCCCTCCCAAATAGAGGAGACGGGGGATACATAGTAGTGTGGAATAACCACCCATTATCTGTTGCTGCAATTAATTTCGATAGTCTGCATGTAATTCCCCCATATGTAATCGGAGAAGAAGGGGTACAAATTACAATCAGAGGTTTGCCAGAAGGCGTCAGTGGTTTTTTGAAAGCCGCTAGAATACTACTTCCTCCTGACAGCGTAAATGTTGTCGACATTGCAGAAATTGAAGATACGATACTTCAGGTCCTGACACCAAAACAATTGGAGATCGCAACTTTAGCAGTTCAATCTGGGTATTATGAAAATCCACGTAAAATAACTAAAAAGGAATTGTCTGATTTAACTCAAATTCCGCGCTCAACATTGCAAGAACATCTGTCGAAGGCAGAGGCCGCAATGATAGAATGGGCCGTAAATACTCATTTATCTAAATGAGGAAAGTCTTGTCTACAATACTCCCCCAGCCAGACAATATGGGAGATGCAGATTCTCTACTACCTAACGGAAAAGGTGTTTGGATTCCAATTGATCATGGAGTCTCTGATTACCCGGTCAAAGGCTTAGAAGACCTTGATAATCTGATTGCTGAAATTTCGCATGCAGATGCGATTGTAGCACAGAAAGGGGTTGTTTCCAGATATTCAATGGACGCTAATATGGTGTCACACCTGTCTGTATCAACTAGGCATGCAGGCTCCAGGTCTAGTGATAAAGTACTGGTCGGGAGTGTCGAAGAGTCACTTTCACGAGGTGCTAAAGGAGTCAGCGTGCAAGTAAATATGGGGAGCCCCGATGAACCAGAAATGATCGAAAGGCTGGGGCTCGTTACTCAAGATGCACACTTCCTATCTTGTCCTGTATTAGGAATGATTTACCCAAGAGGGGAAAATTTGGATGTCATGGAAGGAGATGATACTCATGGAGCAGCACATGCTGCTAGACTTGCTTTCGAAATGGGTTGTGATGTCGTCAAGACAAAATGGACTGGATCTATTGAATCGTTTCAAAAGGTCACAGATTCTGTTCCAATTCCAGTACTAATCGCAGGTGGCCCTGCTGGCTCGACAACTGAAGAAACACTCACTACTGTTTACCAAGCAATGCAAGCTGGCGGCGGAGGTGTTTGTATGGGAAGACAAGTATTCTCTCACGCAACACCTGGAAAGATGGTTACTGCACTTAGAGCGATTATTCACGATGGCGCTAATGTTCAACAAGCCATGCAAGATGCCGGATTGTGATGGAAATGCAGGTTTGGCTCGAATCAGGAACTCGTCAAGAGGGTGTTGACCTTCTAGTGGGTGATGATTTAGAAATCGATGGTGCTGCACTGTATATCAATGGACGTCAGGTTGGCCGGGTTGTAGATGTTGGAAGTTCGGGTGGCCAGGCTAAAGCAAGGTCCATGTCTGGGAGCGTTGAATGGATTCTTCTTGAACTAGGGGAATGGAAAATGATCCCGATAGAGAATATTATCGCAGCATGTGATGGGGTGCCTACCAAAGTTGCAGCACGTATTTCCTCTTCTGAGCAAGTTCTTGGTGCGGCTTTCGCCTTGCAAATTGGAGTTGATGCAATCTTGGTCACAGAAGATGTATTGCCAACTGCTTTGATTGCCAAATCGCAGAGAGGAGAGATTACTGAAGAGATTGACAAACCGGTTAAAACAGGTAATATCTCTTTGACAGAAATAGAAGTTATCGAAGTTAAAGAAGGCGGTATTGGGGACCGGGTTTGTGTAGACTTAACATCGCTCCTAGGCACTGGAGAAGGCATGTTAGTTGGTTCTAGTGCAGCGTCCATGGTAATGGTTCATGGTGAAACGGTGGAATCTGAATTTGTCCCTACAAGACCATTCAGGGTTAATGCTGGTGCGGCCCACTCTTACATTTTGATGGCAGATGGAAGCACATCATACCTCAGCGAAATCAGCATGGGAGATGAAGTGATGGTCGTTAACTCAGATGGAAGTTCTCGCTCTGCAACTGTAGGTCGTGTCAAAATTGAGAGGCGTCCATTTATTTTATTCCGCTGGAAGGATGCAAACAATAATGAAGCAGGTGCACTTCTTCAGCAAGCGGAGACCGTTAGGCTTGTATCATCTTCCACCCAATTAATTTCGATTACAGAATTAGTAAAAGAAACAATTTTGTTGGGTTGGAATGGTGGAGTCGGCCGCCATATTGGGATACCAATAAGTGCAGAGGTCACCGAAAAATAGGTGTCACCATGGCAGTATTAGGGGTCGGAACAGCAAATGGGAGTTGTAGTCTCCTTCATGCTGCTGGCCTAGGCTATGGCGCATCACTTGCATTGGATTTACCTGTGAAAGTTAGACTTCTGGACAAGGAGTCAAAGAAGGTTTTATCCGATCCCGATGGGCTTTTAGAAGCCGTATTTGACTCTTGGAAAGCAGCCGGGCATAATTTGCCAGAAGGTGAATTGTTTTGGTCTGTAAAGTCCAAAATCCCGCCACGTCAAGGTTTGAAATCAAGTTCTGCGGTTTCTGTTGCGGCGATCAAAGCATTGTGTGATGCAACTGGAATTGTACTAGAAAACGCAGACATTGTCGATATTGCAGCATCTGCACAATTAGCATCTGGAGTTTCAATTACTGGAAGTTATGATGATTCATGGGCTGCTATTGAAGGTGGTTGGAAATTGATAGATGCCAATGCTCCAGATGCAAAGTCTGGCTTGTTACTTGAGTCACAAGGACCACTTTCAGAAGATTGGGCCGTGATTCTGATATTGAGAGGTGCTCGAGAGCAACGACCTGTTTTGGAAGACTTTGCATATCAGCAACAAGCGTTCACTCAGGCCCTTACTGCACTACAGGAAGGCAAGGACTTAGTCGCCTTAACATGGAATGGAAGAGGAGTTATTGGAGCATTGAATGATAATACTGCGAAAAGAATGGCTAATGATGCTGTAATGAATGGAGCTAGGGCTGCTGGAATAAGTGGTTCCGGCCCGGCATTAGCGATTTTTGCCCCGTCGATTAGTCGCTCAACTATCGATAGATTGCATAATTGGTATCAAAAATACGATGATGTGGAAATCATGGAAACTACAATCATAAACGCAGAATTTGGTGCTATGGACGAATAATCACATTCATCAATAAGCCACGCTCCCGATTAACTGTTAAACATGCGCATGAGCCTAGGCGAAAATGTTGTCGTGACTCTTTTTGGAGAGTCCCATGGCCCCGCAGTAGGCGCTCTTATAGAAGGAATGCCACCTAATGTGGAGTTCGATTTAGAACAATTAATCACCGACATGATTTCAAGACGGCCTGGTTCGGGACTTGCTAGTAAAAGAAAGGAAACTGACGAGGTTGACATTATGTCAGGAGTTCACAATGGTAAAACAACAGGTATGCCGATTCTACTTATCATCAAGAATCGAGATGTTCGTTCTAAGGATTATTCGTTTTTGCCTTACCAACCTCGTCCTGGCCATGTTGACCACCCTATCAACATCAAAACTGAGGGCGCTGCTGACTTACGAGGCGGCGGCTCATTCTCTGCTAGGCTTACCGCTGGACTTGTTGCCGCTGGATCACTTTCTAGAACGATTATACCTAGTGAATGGAAAGTCGAAGCAACCGTCGGTGCATTAGGCGGGTTAGAGGGTGAAGAAGGAATTGCTCTTGCAGAAAAGGCCCGCAAAGATGGTGATTCGCTAGGAAGCCGGGTTGACTTGGTAATCTCCGGGTTACCAGTAGGTCTTGGAGAGCCTTGGTTTGACGGCATTGAACCTGCATTAGCAAGGGCTCTAATGTCAATACCTGCTGCTAGAGCTGTCGAATTTGGACGAGGAGTAAAAGCTGGAACCATGAGAGGTAGTCAGCATAATGACACGTGGGGGCAAGATATGTCCTTGTCAGATGGTGCTGATGGGGCATTGGGTGGAATGGCCAGCGGCGCACCGATTCGTGTAAGAATTACATTCAAGCCCCCTAGTGGTATTTCCAAGCCGCAAGAAACATTCAATCAAATATCAGGAGAGATAGAAGAGTTAGCAATCAAGGGAAGGCACGACCCGGTTATTGCACCTAGAGCACGCCCTGTTGTAGAGGCTGTAGCCCGTCTTGTGCTAGCAGACCTTGGCGTACAGGGAGGATACATCGATGGATGATATTGTGGTTCACAAGTTCGGAGGCTCTTGCCTTAGAGAAGGTAGCGACATCGACAGAATTGCATCCTCTATACGTAGTATTCCAGGGAAACCTATCGTCGTAGTTTCCGCCCTTTGGGGAATGACTGATAGGTTGATCAGAGCGGCCAGAGAGCCACATTACGCTGGAAGGCTAGTTAACGATCTAAAATCACAGCATTTGTTATTCTCGCCAGGGCTTGACAAAGGTGAATTCAAAGAATTATTCGACAAGGTTATCTCGGGCATATCTAAAGAATTGGTTAATATTTCAGGTGGAGAATCATCACTTCATTCTGAAAACCTTATCCTGGCTGCTGGAGAAAGGCTGAGTGCTTTGGCTGTAGCTCACAGACTGCAATCACTTGGATTGAATGCACACCCAGTAGGTGCAGAAGACATTGGCCTGAAACTTAAGGGGAAAGGCAGAGCAAGTGAGATCAACATACAAGAGTCAGCGAAATCATTAGATCGTGACAAATTGATTGGAATCCCAATATTGACTGGCTGGTTCGGAGAAGGTGAAGATGGCAACTTAGCACTTCTTTCTAGAGGCGGTTCAGACCACTCTGCTGCTGCTTTTGCAAAACTAATGAATGCATCAAAGTTGATACTTTGGAAGGATGTTGATGGAATAAAGAGACTAAATCCGCGCTGGGGAATCGATACTCCTTCGATACCTTACCTTGGATATGGACAAGCTTCTGAATTATCACTGCATGGAACTTCAATTATTCACCCTGCAACGGTTAACCCGCTGGTTGAAGAGGGAATTCCGCTTGAAATTCGAAATATAAACAATCCAGAAATTGATGCTCCAACTGTAATTGGACCGGATATAGATGCTTCAACAACAATTGCGATTGGTTGTCAACCAGGGGTTGCCGTCATTACAGACAAAAAACCTCTAGCCAGTGAACTAGTATCCCGAATGGAGCAATTAGACGTGATACCTTGGTTGATGCGCTCAACCCCTGAGGGTATGAAATTAATTATTCCAACCCACGACCTACCATTAGTTGAGGATTTACTGACTGGTCGAATTGAATATAGAACTGCTATGATTTCTGTAATCGGTAAATTACCAATTATGATTGAACATGAAGAGGTTTCTAGAAATGATTACGGTACAAGATTAATCATCGACTCTGATGATTTGCCATCAACTTTGACAGAGTTGTATCACTCTTTGTTCTCTCGCCACGACTGTATGTGAGTTGGAAGGTCTAGTGCGAATAGGCCGCCAACTACGATAAAGACGAACAGTGTACCTAAGGCGACACCGTAGACGGAAATCAATTCTACAGACTCTTCCATTCTGAGTGCGGTTTGTGCAGAGAATAATGAGATAAATGCTGGTAAGATTGTGTTTACCGATAGGACAAGCATAGCCAAAGTGCCAGCGATTAGAGGGTTGATTACCAGAGAACGGTGATACTTGCCGATGATCTTCTTCACGTTCATTACGTATACTTCTCTTGTACGAATTGAAGTATCCAGCATACTAAATCTAAGAACTCCATTTGAAAGTTCGAAATACATAACCAGTAAAACAGCGTACACTACAACCAAAATGGTGAGTAAGAATTGACTGTCTCCGAAGCCAAACACATCTTGTGAAAGTGAAACCTTTGATGAAGCAAATCTCATTACAGACAAAATAAACAGAACATAGGAGGCTAGCATAAATCTAGCATCTCTAGTCATTGTTCCCCAGAAACCAGTACCTATTGCAGCAACTACAACTATCAGTTGCAAAATATTTGCTGCGGCCATTGAACCGGTTATTGCAAACCAGATTGTACCAACTGCTGGAGTTACGATGTAAGTGAGCACCCCTAAGGCGATTAATACACCGTAGCATCCAAGTTGTAAATTCTGAACCATCTTGTCAGCAGGTAGGAATTTCATCTTAGGAACAAGCGGTCCTCCTAGAAGGCTCTCTATGAAAGACGGAATTTCTACAGTAGGTATTGCATCCTTTGGAATTTCGCCAGTAGAAGATGCGGTTCCTGCTAACTTCTTTCTTGAAGGAGCAGATGAACGGACAGTCTTTCCATCGTAAAGATGTGCAGTATCGCCAGATTTAGTAGCCATTCATTTCCCTCCTCAGAATCCTCTTGCACCTGCTAGTGCGGTAGATAGGAGCATATCTGGCTCCCAATCCATTATATTGACACCTAAGCCTCTTAGTTCACTGATTAGTACGTCTCTTTCTGTTTTCAGAACTTCGTATCCAGTACGGTCTAATCTCTTAGCATCGAATTCAAATTCTAGACTAGATGGTGTAAGTACTGTTACATCGAAGTCGCGAGCTCTGAAGTCTCGCAATGCACTGACAACAGTTGGATCATCTTCTAAGTTGGATAGAACAATGATTGGACTTCCTTTGTTGATGTGTGGCAAGATTCGGTTAACAACGACTTGTAGAGGTATGTTTCCACGGGCCATTGCACCTGCAAGTTTAGTTAAAATGACGTAGAGTTGTTTCTTTCCAGTATCTCTATCGACACTTACTACTTCATCTCCATATGTGATTAATCCTACAGAATCTCTCCTTCCTAAGAAATACTTAGCAAGACTAGCAGGAGCCCTGGTAGAATATACCAAAGCATTCCTAGAAACAGGTCCTGTCTCAGATACCGCACGAGAATCTACAATCAGGATGATATCGCTGACTGCATCTCTTTCACGTTCGTTGACCATCAACTTACCACTTCTAGCATACGCAGACCAGTTAATTGCTCGGAATGAGTCACCTTCGAAATACTCACGGAGTGAGTAGAATTCAGAACCAGGTCCTGGTTGACGGATATTAACTGCACCGGTGAAGATCTTAGGGACACGGGACTTAACGAATGTTTCTTTGAGGTCTTCCATTTTCGGGAACACAAGGAAGTCATTGTAGACATGCAGCTCCTTTTCCTTGTGGAATAATCCGAATGGGTCTTGGACACGGACTGCTACCGGACCAAGACTGTAGAACCCTCTCAGCGGGCATTCAACAGTGTATTCAATGAAGGTTTCACGACGTGGACCAAGTTCCATCAAAATGTAATTTGCACCATCTTTGATACGCATTACTTCAGGAACACGATCTCTAACTTCGAGAATCTTACCAAGTGCAGATTGATTTTGCATACGCAAAGTCACTCCTACTTCTCCGTCTTCGAAGATTCGGGCACTAGAGAGTTTACGCATGGCGGAGACATTTGAAAGTGATACACCTTCTTCCCCTCCCCATTCATCGGCGCGTCTGCCACTTGCAGAAACATCAGCGTGGCCGCCGAAAAGAGCGGCCCATGTAAGGAACACAAAGATAACTACTGCAATGGTTACAAGTTGAGTATTCCTCAGCGTTAAACCAAGCAAATACATTGCCACTGCTAGTGATCCTAACATTGCACTCTTACGGCTCCACATGCTACGCACCTCTCTCTAATTCTCGATTAATTCCATTCAAACGGTTGGAACTGGTACTTCGCGTAGAATTGTCTGAATAACTTCTCCAGATTCCAAACCTTTGATTTGGTGTTCTGGCTTCAGAATGATTCTGTGAGCAAGCGCTAGCTCTGATACGGCCTTGATGTCATCAGGTGTGACGAAGTCACGACCACGAAGAGCGGCTGCTGCTCGTGATGTCTTCAGTAATGCCTGAGAACCACGAGGAGAAGCTCCGACTAGAACACGAGGATCTTCACGAGTTCTGGTTACAACTTCAACCATGTACATACGTAGAGCAGGGTCGACATAGATGTCTTCACATGCTTGTTGCATAGCGATAACACGCTGTGGGTCGGTAATGACGTCGACATCGACTGCATCCTTACCACGAGAAATACGGCGGCGCAGAATTTCATCTTCGTCTGCACGGTCAGGGTATCCAACGCTCATCTTGAACATGAAACGGTCCAATTGCGCCTCAGGTAGAGGGTAGGTACCTTCCTGTTCGACAGGGTTCTGGGTTGCCATAACAATGAATGGTGCTGGTAGTTTGTGAGTGACTGCTCCGATAGTCACCTGCTTCTCCTGCATAGCCTCAAGCAAAGCGGCTTGAGTCTTAGGAGGAGCACGGTTAATCTCGTCAGCTAGCAACAGGTTACAGAATAGTGGACCTGGCTTGAAAGTGAATTCTCCCTTCTTAGCATCGTAGATGTTTGTACCGGTGATATCTGCAGGTAGCAAATCCGGGGTAAACTGAACACGCTTGAAGTCACAACCCAACGCATCTGCGAAAGTGTTGGTCATCAAAGTCTTAGCAAGTCCTGGATAATCTTCGAACAGTAAGTTTCCGTTCGAAAGAATATTGATCAGAACATTGTCAATAACGTGTGCCTTACCGATAATTACCTTCTGGACTTCGGCGCTAATCGCTTGCGATATCGCTCCGACGGCCTGAAGACGTTCACGGACCTCTGGGCTACTCTGGTGTCTAGGCTGTGCCTGTGCCGGGGCTGGTGCTGCTGGTGCAGGTGCTGCAGGGGCAGGAGCCGGTGCTGCTGCTACGGGCATAGGTGCCGGAGCTACAGGTGCAGGCGCTTGAGGCGCTGCTGGGGCTGGTGCCGGTGCTGGCGGTGCTGCTGGTGCAGGTGGTGCCGGCGCAGGGGGGGCTGCGGGTGGTGGTGGTGCGGGCTGCATGTCATTTACCTCCTTAGGTTACTTTCCCCAACGTCGAATCTGTTGCAATAATTGCCTTAATTCTTCGTTGGAGTATGAACGCTGTTGTGAGTACAACAACTCGATCAGGCGTGGGTCCTTTACCATGGACTGTACCTCACCTGGGGTTTTCCTGGCCATTTCATCACGGGTCAGGTCGTTAAATTGGCGCACTTTAGCCATCATAGCTTCTCGTACGCGCTTTAGGTAAAGATTAGGATCGACTTTGTTCGGCCTTTCTCTGAATCTTGTTAAATCGAAAACATGGCGCCAATTCTCTTTCTCTGGGACAACCATGATGGCAATAGATAGTAGAGCCATGAGATTTAGTACAATTAGCCATTTCAGCATGGTATCACTAGTTAGCATAACTATGGCGCCCATTGCTTCTGTGAATGGCGAAGACATTGCTGATGTCACGTGGCGGGATTCATCGAAAACGATGTAGAAATTGCTATTTTCGCTGGTGATTACAGTAGAGATATCATCATTTTCATGCTCCATCATATCTCTAATTAGGGTCACAAAGTAATCTTCATTCCCATTCCATTCAGTTGGGGTGCCATCGCTTGAAGATAGAGTTGAAGACCAACATGGCCTTCCCTCAAAGCCTTTGTCGCATTGGACCTTACCGGTAACTTCAGCATCTGCAATATCCCAAAGGTGGTTAGCAAATACTGAATGATCCGAAATGAATACAATGCTACCTGTAACATCGACTTCACCCTCTTTAATACCCTTGACTTGGTCAATGGTTTCTATTCCAGGGTAATCCATTCGGATAATCAATCCAGAGTTGTTACCACCTGGTTTAGCATTGTCTGGATCGTTTGCATCCATATTCTCGCTAGCGATGAATGAGGAACCTGATGCGTGAGCCAATATCTTGACATTACGGTCTTCGTTATCAAAATCCAAGACTTGCATTGCCGTAGGTCGATGGAATAGAACTGGAAGTGCACAGTCATCATATCGGTCACTATCTGAAAGGTCGTCGCTTGTGCAGTAAGGCTTCTGTTCGAGTTGATTATCCCAGACTTTGTTTACTCCTGCAACAGTCCACAACTTTCGTGAATCGTCTGGTTGTATTACTCCATTAGAATCTGTAACGTCGTAAAAGCGGTTAGGGTCAACTACTGGAGCATCGAAATATTTCACATCGAACTCATCAGCCACAGTTTGAGCGTTTGTTGAATTGGCAGCAATAATTACCTTTCCGCCTTTCTCTGTGACGAATTCATGAATAGCCTGTGCTTCAGAATTATCGAACGGTTTCTCAGGTGCAGCGATAATTAACATTGTACGATGCGGCTCCCTCCAATCGTTTACCAACATAGGAGTCGACATTGTGTTAGCAATTACGTAGTCCATTCCACCATCTCCCAGATCATTTCTCATGGAAGAGATTTGTTGGTATTGGATAACAGTATCTTCATCTGTAACATATGCAGAATAAACTGTTGTTTTATTTGCAGAGGTCAAAACGATAACAGTGGTGGATAGTAACATTGCTGTTAGGAAACCAACTAGAAGCCAAGTTTCTAACTTGACGCCTTTGGCTTCTCCATCACTCATTTCTTGACACCTCATTATCGGCCACGAACAAACGCAACATCTTTCGCAACTTCGCCACCCTCATATAGATTCTCGTGGCTTGCTCGGATTAAATGAGTTAGTATCACAGATTAGGGATGCGTATCATCCCCCGAATACACCATATTAATACCAGTTATCGCCGAATTACCGCGGCAAACATTACAGTTAACATGCATATTAGTGAAGATATTGCAGGCAGAGAGTTATCTTCAACTTTTAAATCAGAAGATTCCGATGCCTGATCATCTTCGTCATCATCAGCCACTTTTACATCTGGCGCATCGACTACAAATTCAACTTCGCCGTTGTAAGAAATACCGTTACCTTCACTAGTTACAGTAACGGTGAATGTACAGATTTTGTCTGGGTGGCTTGAAGGAGCTGACAATTTGACTGGACCTTCGATTCCATACCATTCGCTACTGAGGGTTGTTCCTGAAACAAGGCCAGAATCATCTGCGTCATATTTCATCTGAGGACATCCTCTAAACGACATGTCAATTTTTGAGATAGCATCATTAGAATTTCCAGTCAACCGTATGATAACATCAATCATCTCATAAGTCCCTGCATTTATCTTTGGACCTTTACCATTTGTAATAGGCTCAAAAGTAACTTCAAATCCGTAAATAGAAGATGGTTGGATTTTCTGTGAGATTTCTTGGCTACTTTGTTCTTGGTCTGCAACATAATTTGTTGCTGTAAAATCTACTGTGGTCAGGTAGCTCCCATTATTAGCGCTCCATAAGGTGCAAGAGGTTTGACAAGAAATTTTTAACTCGAAACTTTCGTTTGAGTTAGCAGAGATAGAAACCTTGCCGGGGTCGTCTACCTGAACAGATTCAGCAAAAAATTCACTTTCAAATTCTGTTTCAAAATCTACATCGATAGGTATCAGATATGTATTCTCAATCCAAAATTCAAGAATTAGTTCAAATGCATAAGTATCTGGATCTAATTCAAAGATAACAACATTATCTTCACCTTCCCACCCGATTTCCCAACCAGGAGGTTCTGGTTCTGGGACTTGAGCAGTAGATGCCGGAACTAAAGCAACCATCAACACGATAACTACCAAAAATCTCTTCATGTTCATTCCTCGCAAGCTCTTTTGACAAGTACCTTGATCATATTCCTACGATACCTTGGCGGTAGTGCCGTATTATTCACTGGTTTTGTAGATTTGTATATCGCATCACAAATTGCTTTCACATCGCCATTAGCACTAGCAACTTCTTCGTCGTGGCGGCGAGGGATGCTTTCCAAAGCAGTAGTAGCTACACGTAAGGTACCTCTATCTCCTTTCTTCCAAGCGGCCGCTGCGCCTGCTTCAGGGAAATCCCATGATTCTCGAACTCTAAGTTTGCGATAAGAACCAGTCCAGTCTGCAACGTCATCAGGCAGAGTAATTTTGAGCATGAATTCTCCTGGTTCGAGGATATTTCTAGTCATGCCATCTAGTTGGTAGAAGTCGTGTAGAAGAACAGACCTTGCTCCTTTTGGACCAATTAAGTGAACTGTTGCATTTAGTACCATCAAATTTGGTGCGAGGTCTCCTTGATAAGTTGCAACACACAATGTATTTTGATTCGGAATCACTCTACAATCTGAACCCGTACCGCAATCACACTTGTGGCACCAATCTATACTACTTCGCCATTCTTCGGCCTGATTGTACCAAAAACAGCGAGTATCCAAGCAGAGGTTACCGCCAAGTGTTGCGTGTCTTCGAATTAATGAAGAAGCGACCTTACTTGCCGCTTCAGAGATTAATGGGTGAGCATTACCTCCTTCTGCAATGTCATGAAGTCGAGCCATACAGCCGATTTCATTCATTGAAATTGTAGAAACTCCTTCTATCCTTGCTAAAGAAATGACATGTGGCTTAGTATTGATATGCCATTTGTAATTAGGAATCAAATCGGTTCCACCTGCAATCCAATCGAACTCTTGTCCTGATTCGATAAGGCTAGCAGCCATGGCACATGCTTCTTCAACTGTAGAAGGACGATGTAACTCGAACGGAGGCATTAGCATCAGTTACCACCTCCCATATTGCGTTGTTCTTCTTTCAACCAAGCAGTTCCTGCCAAACCTAGTTCTGCTAATTGCTCAGGTGTCGGTTTATCAGAAGACATCCAGCCTTCTACTTGATCCTCAAGAGGCACATTTGGATCGAAGCCAAACAATACTCCGTTAACGTAAGCATCAGTATCTTCGCTCTTCTGTCGCCTCTTGTCTCTAGTTTCATGCTCTGCTGCTCTAGCGACAAGTTTTGATTGTAATTCTGAGAAATCCAAACGAGGTACAGGTAAATCTGCAGGGTCATCAATTCCTTCTAGTTTCATCTTCTTAGCAATTGCAGCCCAGACTTTGTCTGGAGTTAGTGGCAAGTCGTTGACTCTGATTCCAATAGCATCGTATACAGCGTTTACAACTGCAGGGAGTATTGGAAGTAGAGGCCCTTCACCTGCCTCCTTAGCACCGAATGGGCCTTCAGGGTCGCAAGATTCTATTATTATTGGAGTAACATTAGGCATTTCATGTACACTAGGAATCTTGTATTCTAACAAGTTAGGATTTTGCAGATGTCCAGTACGGCCATAGACCATTTGCTCGGATAGAACTTGACCAAGACCCATATGACATGAACCGATAATCTGTCCTTCTACCGCCATTGGGTTGAGGGCTTTACCACAATCATGGGCAGCCCAAACATCTGTACATTTGATTAGACCAGTCTCTATGTCAACATCGACTTCGGCAACATATGCCGAGAAAGAGTATGCTGGAGCAAGTCCTGCTGCTGCACCTTTGTGCACTCCACCCATAGGAGGGGAACGATATGCCCCAGATGCGATTAATGCGCCTTTGTCTTCTTGTGCTTTGTGAAGAGCTTGTAGGTATGACATTCCAATTGCAGGGTCGTGTTTGTAGTAAATACGGCGATCGTTAAGGACCAGGGTATCTGGGTGATACCCAAGGGCATCCCAAGCAGCATTCAGAATCTTCTCTTTGATTTCCAATGCTGCACGAATTGCTGCATTTGCATTCATGAATGTGACACGAGAGGAGTATGACCCTAAATCCACAGGGCTGGTGTCGCTCTCGTGACTTCTGACGTGAATCATCTCTATTGGGAGGGCTAATACTTCCGCTACAACCTGCGCTACTGCTGTAGTCGAACCTTGACCGATGTCAGCGGCTCCAGTATGAACTGTAACTCCTCCATCCATATCGATTTGGATATGAACTGTTGCGTGAGGGAACTTGTTTGGATCCCAGTGAATTGGTAGTCCTGAACCAGATATGAAGAAACCACAACCAATTCCGATACCCTTTCCAAGAGGTAACTTCCTGAATTTGTTGTCCCAATCACTACCTTCACGGACTCTCTGTAAGGCTTGTCTCATTCCATTTGATGTTATTCTGAATCCTGAGATTGTTCTGGAATGCGGTGGAAGTAAATTTGCCAGTCGTAAGTCGATAGGGTCGACTTGTAATTGCTCCGACATGTCATCTAAGCCAACTTCAACAGCGCATCTTGTGTTAACTGCACCGTGGCCTCTCATAGCACCACTAGCAGGTTTGTTAGTCCAAACTCTAGCACCTGTATAATGGAATGAACCCAATTCGTATGGTGCTGTTGCTAGAACGCCATTGTAGTATGATGTGACGTGGCCGAAAGAAGCGAATCCGCCCCCATCGATTAGAGCATCGATATCGAAACCTGAGATTCTTGCTTCCTCATCGGCATACATCTGAACTTCGATATGGCTTGGATGGCGGCCTCTATTGACCCAAAACACCTCTTCCCTGTCGAAGGTAATTCGTACAGGTCGGCCAGACTTTCTTGATAGAATAGCTGCACACATTTCGTGAGGGAAAGGATCAGACTTACCTCCAAAGCCACCTCCCACGAATGTCCGGATGACATTCACTTGGTGCATAGGTACATCGAGAACTGTAGCCAATGCTCTGTGGGCATAGTGCGGCACTTGTTGAGGAGTGTACAATTGCAAACGTCCGTTTGAATCCCAATGAGCAACTACCGCATGAGGTTCTGTAAATCCGTGATTAACACCCATGAATTTCCATTTCCCATGGTACGAAGCATTCGGGTTTTCAACCATAGAACGGTCACCGAATTCTTGGAATACTCTCTTCTGAACATTTGTTGTACCAACGTGGTACTTCCCTCTCCAGTGAATTGGTTCATCTACATCTTCAAGACCCTTTTTCATGTCATGAATTGAATCAAGAACTTCGTATTCTACTTCGATAAGAGATACTGCCTCTCTAGCTGTTGCTTCGTCGATTGCAGCAACACAAGCGACTAGGTCGCCAACGTGGCGAACTTTCTCTACAGCCATTGCATGCTCATCTTTTGTGACAGGCAATACTCCGAAACTGTTTGGAGCATCATCCCCTGTCGCTACAGCAAGAACTCCTGGGAGTTTTTCTGCCTTCGATGTATCGACACTTTTGACCTTTGCATAGTGATGTGGAGAACGTACTATTCTTCCAATTATTGCGTTTGGAAGACGTACATCGTCTCCGTACCAAGCCTGGCCGGTTACTTTGGCATTTGCATCCACAAGTGTAGTTCTCTTACCAACAGTTGTACCAGTTCGTGCACGGTCGTGGATATGAGAGCCGGCTGGTTGTTTCTCTTTTCCCCCAACGGTTTCGGGGATGAAATCTAAATCTCTAGGAGACATTTCAGGCTTAGAACCTCCTGAACCAGGAGGTGAGAAACTTTGTTTCCCTGCAACTCTCTTTCCATCCTTTCGGGTTTCGTTGCCACCCCCGCCAGGCTGTTGCTTGTAACCGCCAGACATGATATCATCTCGCATGGCCCGGAGGCATAGTTGGTTCTTCAGGCCCACTTGGATGTGGGTCTGGGTGAGCATCGCTTGCAGGATTTGCTAATTCGGATTCTCCTCTGTGTATAGAGGCTGCAGCCTGAATAGATTCGATGATTTGCTGATATCCTGTGCATCGGCAAAGGTTGCCCTCGATAGCACATGCAATCTCTTTATCGCTTGGATTAGGGTTCTTGGTCAGTAGAGCTTGCGAGGTAATCAAGAATCCAGGTGTACAAAACCCACACTGAGAACCACCATGATCAGCAAAGCACTGTTGAATCGGAGCTAAATGTGCGCCATCTGCGAGCCCTTCTACTGTAGTTATTTCACATCCACTAGCATCTTGAGCCATTGTCAAACAAGAAAGTCTAGGCTCTCCATCGATTAGTACGGTACAGCAGCCACACGTACCCATGTCACATCCCCTCTTTACGCCAAGGCATCCAGCCTTGTCTCTGAGGACATCCAGTAAGATTGCATTTGAAGGAGCCAATACCTCTTGAGATTGGCCATTAACCTCTGCAGACCACACTTCAGATGGTGCTGCTGGAATCATTGAAACATGCTCTTCGCCAACCATCGCAGACCCAACCTAACCTTGGGAAAACGAATCACCCTTTCAGCGTTGGCCCTAAAGATGCGAATATTTCGTACTTGAATATATCAAACTTAGATTTTCAGTTGCGTTTACGAACTACTGTGAAATCATCTTTACCAGGCTCAGGGTCAATCCATTCCTTGTCGCCAGGTAAAATAAGTCCGTCGCCGACACCAACTAGATCCGATGCCAATTCCCTCTGTGCCTTGGATAACCCTTCCCAATCGAATGAGGAATCCCTCCATTTGACCCATAAGCGCATTCTTCTCCAAGCAATAGTTCCCCTGGCATAGAGTTTCATCTGTAATTTTCCTGCAGTAGGCATCCACCATATCATCAACGGGAAAACTAGAGCCCCTGGAATAGAAAGTAAGAATGCAATTATTGTACTGTAGTCCGATAAACCTGCGACTGGACTAGAATCGGACAGAAGGGCCCATGTAAACATCCATGCAGATATTAGCCACCATATAGGGTAGATAACAAACGAAGAGTAAAGTTTCAATGAGCCCCTGTAAGATTGCTCCAACCTTGAACCAAAAAAACGGTCGATTGATACTACCAGCAAGAAGGGAGGAATCGAACCAATTAATGCGCTCAAAGTGACAAAACCTACCATGAAAGACCATGCAAAAAGCCATTGACATATCGATTTAACGAAACCTTTTTTCGATACAGAATTGGGACGGCCATCGACATGCCTAGGTTGCAAATCATAAGTTTCTAGTTTAGAAATATGATTTTTAGTACGCTGTTCTATATTTTTACATCGCTCTGGATCTTCGTTCGCCATCCACTCCCAAGCAGCCCTAACTCTTCTGGCTCCAACCACATCTTCCCCGTATGTTGGCCTCTTCTTTAGTACAGGATTATTACGGACTCTTTCAGCCCTAATTATCGAACGTGCTTTCCAAATTAATTCTCTATCTCGCCAATCATCTCTCGAAAGTGAAGACCTTGAGATTTCACCAGATATTACTTCAGTCATCTCATCGACGGAACCATTGATTTCAATTGGCCGATCTATTGTCAAAGCTACTCTTTCCCGGAAATAGAATGGCCGGCTATAATGAATACCAACAGGTATTATCACAGGCTCAGCCCCACTTGATAATTCCTTAGACTTCAGAGCGATTTTAGCAGCACATTCTCTGATCTGTTTTGATTTTGGAGACTCGTGTGAGTCGCCTTCCGGGAACACAACAATCTCCGCACCTGATGCTCCCTCCGTGGCAATAGCAAACAATTCATCTTCATCATCAATGACGCCATCAAAAGTGACCTGCTTCCCAGGTAACAGCCCCCTTGTTAGCATGTTATCAAATAGTCCACCTGGATGCCAAGAGACGATTATAGATCCTCTGTCAGAAGGAAGGTTTTCTATATCAATTATGCTAATTTCCCTAAACCAAGTGGACATAAGGACTCTGCTAAACCAGTTCTGGAGCCCCATAATTCCCCGTACCACTAGGGGGTTTTCACATCTCTCCCGAATTAACACGAAAACATAGGGTTCAAACAGTATTGCAGGCTCGCGCAGAGCGCGGTGAATCAGATGAACGGTTACAAACGTATTTTCAGCATGTTTGGTCTTGCAATATTATTGGCCCCTCTTGCAGTGGCAGCAGTACCAATTCCTTCCCCATCTAGTGATGATGGAGAGCCAATTGGATGGTGGACTGAAACAACAGTCGACCGTAATCAAAACAAGATTGGAGACATGGTTGAACTCCATATCGACAACCCTATTTTCTTAGATGAGGACAATACTCTGCCACTGATCATTGACTTCCACTATACTCCAGGTACTGACGAGATTTACATGCTCGAGAATACCGTTGATTATCAACACCAGTTTGTCCTACACGGAATTGATGCATTGGCAGGAAGAGTGCCAGTGACTGAGTTGCTTACTCTTATCGAATTACCCGGCGTAGTTATGATTGAACTTGATGGTATTTTGACCATCGCAAATGCCGATGCTCGTGCTGGTCACGGAGTCGACATGGCCTTCGAAGAGACTGGTTACGACGGCTCGGGAACTACTGTTGCTATTATCGATACGGGGTTGGACGGAAACCACTCCAGTCTTGATGACCAAGATGATGACCCTGCTACCTATGACCCGAAAATCATTGGATTTTACGACCCAGTTAACAATGCGGGTAACACAAACGGCACAGATTTCCCATATGATGACCAAGGCCATGGATCTCACTGCGGCGGGACTACCGCGGGAACAGGAGCGCCTGATTACGCCCATGTTGGAATGGCACCTCAAGCCAATCTAGTTGGAGTCAAGGTACTGAACGCAGAAGGAAGTGGTTCATTCGCAACTGTCATGGCAGGTATGCAGTGGACAATAGATACCATGCACAAATACAACACTAGAGCGGCTTCAATGAGCCTAGGTGGACCCGGAGCTATCGAATGGACATCTTCTGAAGAAGACAGTGTAAACCGTCAAGCAAACAACATGACCAGAGCAGGTATTGCATTGTTTATTGCAGCAGGTAACAATGGGGTAAGTGCTCAAATCGGAACACCCGGTTCTGCAGAAGACGCGATTACTGTCGGCGCACTCGACAAGAATACTGCAATCGCAATTTATTCAAGCCAAGGGCCTACTGAAGAAGGACGTATTAAACCAAATATTGCATACATGGGTAGCAGCATCATGTCTGTAGAAGCAAATTCTGGTGACCAATACACAGGAATGAGTGGTACAAGTATGGCCACGCCTGGTGCTGCAGGAGTTGGCGCATTAATGCTCCAAGCGAACAGTGATTTATCCCCGTTCGATATTCGTAACATTCTCCAAGAACAAGCGACATATCGCCAATGTATCTACATGGGTGCTAACGAACCTTGTATCGAAGATGCAATTCCAAAGAACCGCCAAAACAATGTTTACGGCCACGGCCATGTCAACGCCTTAGAATCGGTAATTGAAGCGGCACAGTACAATCAGCAGTATCAATTAGATTCGAGTATCAAATTGGTTGTTGAGAACGATCTAAATACTGAAATGCGAGTTGTAATTGGCCCTGGAGAATCTATCGATATTGAATTGAGTCAGTCTGTTGATACAATCCAATGGAAGAGTAGCGACCTAAGGCATGATTGGACAAACATTCACAGCTACCATCATGAAGATTATGTAACACTATACTTCGAAGATATAGTCCACGAATTAGAACACCTTCCGGGTACCGAACTTATTGGCAACCACACCATCTCAATGAGAGGATTAGAAGGAACTAGTCCCAGTTCGATTCTTTCAATGAAAATCATGCTTAGTGAAGAATCTGACGTTGGCGATGATGATGTTAAGTCCGCAAACACAACCTTGGTGTATGGATCTGTTTTCGCTGCGGTTTTACTGACAATGATCTTGTTGGTTGGAATCCTGAAAACAGATGAGGAGAAAGAAGCGATTCACCCGAGTGGTGAAATTGTGGAAGCCCAAATTCTAGATTGAAAAGGACGCTTTCTGAGCCTTTACCGGCTCAACATTGAAATGTAATAGTTCTGAATCAACATTGATTAGTATGGCAAATGCTCCATCTAGACCTACGAGACCAACAAACCCGAGAACTCTTTCTGCAAGGATAGGTAATCTCTCAGCAGAGTCTCAAAATGTACCAAATGTGAAGATGGGGATGGTAGGGGTTGCACCTGCAAATGCAGTGGATACTGGATTGCAAAAGTTCGCACAACTGATACTATTTGGAATCGCTATGATAGCGATTTGGGCAGGGTTACTTTCCATTGCATTTGGAGGAGAAGATACTGGTCAGACTGAGTTCTTAGCACTCGGAATC
>JAACDL010000119.1 GCA_009936765.1 Methanobacteriota archaeon | reverse complement strand
TGCATATTCGAACATGTATACTTCTCCAGACCAGACTCTATCATAGATGGAATATCTGTATATCAGGCTCGTTTAAATCAAGGACAAAGACTTGCTGAAAGGATAATTGAACAATTCCCTGATCATGATATTGACGCAGTTATTCCAGTACCTGATTCAGGAAGATATGCTGCACTGCAAATGGCCGGAGCATTAGGTGTAGAATATAGAGAAGGATTCGTCAAAAACCGTTACATCGGTCGAACTTTCATTATGCCGGGCCAAGCCATGAGGAAGAAGTCAGTAAGACGTAAACTAAACGCAATACCCCATGAATTCTCAGGCAAAAGTGTGCTATTAGTAGATGACTCAATTGTCAGAGGAACTACGTCAGCACAGATTGTAGAGATGGCTAGAGAAGTTGGTGCTAAGAAAGTGTACTTCGCATCAGCAGCACCTCCGGTGAGACACCCTAATGTGTATGGAATCGATATGCCGGCAGTAACCGAATTCATAGCGAACGGGAAAACCGTAGATGAAATTGGAGAAACTATTGGCGCTGACAGATTATTTTATCAAACTCTAGAAGACTTAGTTGAAGTCACTAGTATTAATGGTAAACAAGCATGGGACACAAGTTGTTTCAACGGAGAATATGTCACAGGAGATGTGACTCAGGACTATCTTGACGAACTAGAGGCTGCTAGGAACGATACTGCGAAAGCAGTTAATGAAGAACCTGAAGGTACCATTGAACTGCATAATGATGAATGAGGTGGATTAATGCAAAAAGCATGGATCCTTCGATATGGAGAACTTGGATTGAAGAGTCGAGTAGTACGTCGACAATTCCAAAGGGCTCTTTCCAACAACATGGAATCTCTAGCAGTTAATGCTGAAATTTCATTAGTTCAAGATCGAATAAAGAGCATGGAGGTTGTAACCAGTGGTGGCGAAAAGGATGCTGTTGATGATCTTCTGTCTCACGTTTTGGGAGTTGTTGCTGTTGACCCTGCAAATGTGATAGCAGAAACAATCTCACCAGGAGTTGTTGCGAAAGCAATACTAGATGCCGACCCAAGGTTTGGTGAAAAAAGGACATTCGGAGTTCGGACTAAGAGAGTCGGGCCTAAAGGAGATTACAAATCTCAACAATACAGTAGCGAAATAGGTTCTGCAATGTGCAACCTAGATGGTTCACTGTCTGTTAATCTAACAAAACCAGACATTTGGGTGAGATTAGTACTAGAGCCAGAAAGGGTCTGGCTACTAGGCGATAGAATAGTTTCTGCCGGAGGATTACCACCCGGGGTTCAAGGCGATGTCTTGTGTAGAGTGGTTGATGAGAAAAGTATGCTTTCTGCATTCCTGATTATGAGGAGAGGTTCACGCCTCGTACCTGTAGAAGGTTGCGATGAAGACCTACTTTCCATACTGAAAAAGTGGGACCCATTCCTAGGCCGTAGGTCGATTGTGAAAAGCCCTAGTGGAGAAAAAAGATGGAGGCACCCATGGGGAGTTGTCGGACTATCCTCCGAAGAAGGGGAGAAATTAGTAAAACGCCGTGAAACGGACGTCAAAACAGTCCCTCTATCCACATTAGAACCTCTCTGTGGATGGATCGATTCTGAAATTGAAGACCTTTCTAAACACATTAGGGAACCTAGTTTACATCCATGCATACCAAACTTGGAAGCATGGGTATCTTGAATGATGGCTTTGCTGACTACATTATGGCGCTAACTGTACCGGTGGTAACCAAGTTCGATGCGACCGCAAGGATTACTGCTGTGTCAAGCGGTAAAAATCTGGCATATGGGCAATCAGATGGAGTACTGAAAATCGGTACAGATGAACTCAAGACATCGACCATTACTGGTTTGTATGAAATGCCCTATGGGGATTTGATTGTTGGAACTAGTGAAGGCATTCAAATCTTCAGAGATGGAGAAGAAATCACATCGCACAAGCATGAAACTGGCATTGACTCAGTCACAGGACACCAGAGTAATGCCGTTGTAATCGATGGACTTGGCAGAGCACATCTTGTTGACTCCAAGGGTCAGTCCACGTCTGTTGATGCCTCGTCAGTTCTGTTCGCTAAATTAGGAAACCAGTTGGCTATAGCTACTGAGTCCGGCCATGTATACACTTACTCACTAAACGGACTTAAGACATGGGAGAGGCCGCCTAGGGGAGATGTAGGAGAACGGATAACTGCAATAGGCTGGAATGGAGACACTCTGATTGTTGCTCGCGAAGGGCATGGACTCGTCCCTGGTGAAGAAGAAGCTTTAGAGATCGAATACTGGAATTCAAGCAGTCTCGAAAAGAGAATTGATGTCAACAAAAGAGTGGTATCAATAGATGGCCCGTGGATGGGACTTGACATGGGAGGTGTAATGCATGGAAGTGAAATTGTGGCAGATTTACAACATCCTGTACACCATCTTATCGACAAAGGAGATCACGTTCTAGCTGGATCATGGTTTCACCTGCATAAGATTACCACAGATGGCATACATTGGTCTGTTGAGACACAAGGAATGGTGGAGCACCTTTCTTCGAATGAAGACGGCACCTCTGTTCTGATCGCAGGTAGTGACCAAAACGATTACACAGACCCTGAGCCGGTAGTATTGATTGACTCAACTGCTGAACCAGTATCACTAATTGAAGAGAATACTGCAATCGATGATTGGGGAGACGCACCAGCAATCGAGGTTAGTGCAGAAGAAATCTATGGCGACGATACTTCGATTGAAGAATTAGCAGGAATTGAACAATCTGATTTCGCAAATCAATCTGACCTCCTAGATGCCCTGAATGATGAAATCGTCAATGAAACAATTTCTGAAGATGAAGATGACTTGATGTTCGCACTTTCATTAGATGCAGAGGAAGTTATTGCCCCATCACCAGATGCCGGAGGCGATCAATCTCTAGTTGCAGACCAAGACGGAACTGCAATTGTAACACTCGATGGAAGTGGAACAAGAGACCCCCAAGAAAGAATCACATCTTGGTCATGGGTAGATGATAGCGGAAAAGAAGTAGCAGACACCCCGGTTGTAAGAGTTCGTTTGAATCGCGGAGGTCATCGAATGGAATTAAGAATAAAAGACGGCGATGGAAGATGGTCTTCTGACTCTATAGATGTGAGGATTGAGTGATGACTTCATCCCCTAATATTTGCCATTTCTTCGTTACTGCGCTGCAGCAAAGATGTAGTGTAGTAACCAACACATCCAACGGTGAAACTGTGATTATTGACGGAGGAGGAGATTCGGATAGGATAATTCAATGGATTGATTCAGGAATCGGCTCTCCTGATCATGAAATTGGATATTATGATGGCAAAAGAAAAGTTGTTGCTTTGATTAATACACATGCCCATTTCGACCACAGCGGACATATACCCTTCCTAAAGGAGCATTATGACTTGGAGTGGTGGCTTCACAAAGATGATTTCTTTCTACAGAGCCTTGCTCAAGAATCAGGTAAACGATGGGGTTTTTCAATCCCAGAACCTGCAATTGCAGAGAATACATGGGAAAATGGAGAGAGACATGAATTCGGTGGAATGATATTCGAAATAATTCATACTCCTGGCCATACACTTGGAGGGTGCTGCTTACGCCTGATAGTTGATGATGGAGCTGACCATCTGTTTGCAGGAGATACGTTATTCCAAGGTTCAATTGGCAGAACTGACCTTCCAGATACTGGAGGAGATCTAGATCTTCTTCTCAGAATGATTAGAGAGAGGTTATGGCCTTTAGATGGTGATACAATTGTACACCCAGGGCATGGTCCTTTAACGACAATTGATGATGAAAAAAGAAC
>JAACDL010000118.1 GCA_009936765.1 Methanobacteriota archaeon | reverse complement strand
GCTTCTTGTGCGCGACATGAACGCACGTAACCACCTGGAGCCAAGATGTCAGGTTTGATTCTTCCATCATCTACTGGCCCTCTACTAGAACCATCCATTATTGAATTAGGAGAGCCTTGGTATCTGTTCTGTGAATTACCGACAGTGATTGTGTTTTTTGCAGTTCCAGGAGACCCAATTGTGTCACTACCTGGGCCATCGTTACCTGCCGCAAAGAGGACCACTAGTCCTTCACGGCCACTGTAGTATTGGTCGTAGTAACGCGTCCTGTCGTCAACATCTTCCGATGAAGAAGTGTAGACACCCCAATCTGATGATGAAGATGAACCCCAAGAATTAGTATGAATTCTGGCTCCATTATTGTATGCGGTGTTGATCATGTTGTTGATACTGGACCATTGGAAGTTGCCACTGTTGTCGTTCTCCATAGCCTGGAAGTAGAGTTCAGCCTCAGGAGCCACGCCCTCGTAATTTCCACGAGTGCCGTCACCCAATACTGTACAAGCAACGTGCGTCCCGTGTCCAGAATGAGCGTCGGCTGTTGAGCCGTCTCCAATCACATCCACATTTCCGATTACTCTGCTTCCAAAATCGCCATGATCGTGATCTAAACCTGAATCTGCAACCGCTACAATCTGTCCCGAACCATCCAAATCGGTAGTGTAGTATCTTTCCATTGCGTTGATATTCATGTGGTTTCTTGCTTGGTCGTTCCAAATAGTAAGACTGGGTTGGTGGCCAACCCATGCTACAGAAGGCTCAGATGCTATGGTGGCAATAGTGGCTGCCGTGAAACCATCATACCTTCCAGTCTCGGCTAGGTTTGAATCAGTAAGCATATCGTTGGCAACGACATCAATCTCTTGGAAAAGGCGCATGCCCCAATCATCAGAGATATCAACACCTGGAAGTAGAGTATCTCCTCGCCAAGACTCTATTCTCACCGGTGTGGAATCAAGGGCTTCCATTACTGTAAAGTCAACAATTAAGGCTAATGGAACTGGCTGGATTGAGGCAACTCCGTCAATATCAAAGAGCTTGGAAAGTCCATTCTGAGTCCCCTGCACAAGCAGTCCAGATGGCGCTATGAATTCCCTAACTTCTACTCCATGATGGTCGGAAATAGCAGACCTAACATCTGACAAATGGTATTCTGTTGAAACCAATACTAAGGAAAGGTCTGACCTTGGAACTAGTAGTTCTTCTGGAATTTCATGTTCGAAAAGAACTCCTGAAGCGTCATGAATTCCAATTCTAGAGTGCGCTAAGAGTGGCCTTTCTTCCATCGACAAATTCTCATTTAATTGTCCGACTAAATTACGAATTGAATCTTCAGGTAAGTCGAACCTTATCCATTCAACTTCTGGTTCATCTGATACAGAAACCGATTGATTACCCATCGGTATTCCTGAAAGTAGGAATAGAATAACCAGAATCAAGGCTTTACGCACAGACCTAGGCCGAAGAATGGCCGTTTTAGGCGTTCCCACGATTAGTTTCACAGGAACCACGTTACCCCTTCACAATCATCGGAAAAGGTTGCAGTCTGTGCTTCTGAAACAAAATGAATGAACTCTTGTTTGTTTTCAGTTCCTCTAAAATCAGTCCATTCAATAGAAATTTGGATTGAATATTCTTCCCACACTGTATAACCTTGAACATTTATTTGCATTCGGTCTCCTGAAATGCTAGTATGGCTTGGAATTGCGTCGAAATCTTCTGAAATATTACCTAATACCGAGCCTTCTTTATCGACAAATTCAACAATAAAAACAACATCAGTGATCGACCTGCTACCATCGTTAAACAATTCTGCCAGCACGATGTGTCCGTTCCTCTGGAGGTAGGTCACTTCAATTTCGACATCATCTCTAGGAATTGCCCAATACCATGTGGAGACAAGCGCTCCTAGCAGAAGTAACATAATCACTCCCGCCAAGGCTATTCTCAAAGGATGTACTTTTTCAGTTAGCTCCAGAACCTTCTGACCGATTTCTTGGGAGAACTCGTGAAGCTCTTGCTCCATTTCCTCATCACCGAATTCATCCATCAGCCTGTCACCGCCGCTATGCCTGTTGCGATTAGTGACGAGAATGGATCTACAATCATAATGTGGGTTGTTTTGATTTTGCCACCTGTCAAACTACTGAGTAAAGATAAATCAGTCACTACACCATTTACACCTACACTAGATGCGGTTGGAATACCTCCAGTAAATTGTGCATCTAGTAGAACACCTCGTGCATCGATTTGTAGTCCTAGGACTGTTACTTCTGTATGTGCTGTAGCAACAATTCTTCCGCCGGTGATTCCATCGACGACAATGACAGGGTATCCCATAATCATGTGTTGGTGAACGGTTGCCCCCTGCAAATCTTCACCGACAACCTCTGCGGTAATTATTTCCAAATCGTCACGAGCAAGAGTGTCACTTCTACGCATGTACAACTTTTCAACACCATTTCCTGAAGCTGAAATCTCAGCGCCATAATCATCGGTAACTTCCATTGTGAATCGATCAGGGAGATTCTCTGCTAGCATTAGATTGCTGCTACGGGTATTCTGAGATTTCCCTTTAGTCTCGATGAATAAATCCATATCGTCACTATTCGATGAATAAATCATCTCAAACATCCCTTGGAATGATGTTACCTCATTGACATCGAATTTGCTATCTGGTTCTGCACGGAGGTGCATCTCACCAGGTACATCTCGAATGAACATTGTTGATGGCCACCATAGGCCGTCGACCTTGCGCATTTGTTGAAGCATTAGGGAATCTGCTGCATTCAAACCAATTCGGTCAGATGGAGGGACTTCTAGGTCTGCTTGCAATATGTCTCCAATCTTAGAATAGAGGCCCGCTGTTGCTGGTGCATTGAACAGCATCATTTCGGTTCGTATTCCCCTGAGCTGGTTATTTTGCAAGACTCTTGCACTATCCATTCGCTCACCCATGTCATAATTCATGTCGATAGTTGTTCTAGGTATGATTAATTCTGCTTCCGTTGAAACTGACATCTGTAGTGATATATCGCGAGATAATTCAGTATCAAGGCCAGAGAGTACCAACAATGTGTCTGTCTTTGAAAGACCGTTTATCCCTACTGTTAATACTGGTCTTGCAGGAGTCCATCCTTCTAGCGAAGCCACTATTTCAAAGGTCGGAATATCATCTTCAATTGTTACATCATATCCTAACTGTATTCTTCCAGCAGGCAATTGTGGCATCCAGATTCTACTGTGCCATGAACGCCTTTGTTCTATTTCCAGACCTTCATCTGCCATTGCTTCAAGATCCAACTCTGTTGTTTCCCTAGGCGATATGAAACCGTCAAGCATTGCATCAACAATACCCTCGCTGTTATTCAATCCGCCCCATGTTAGAGCCTGAATGACCTCTTCGCGCTCTGTATCATTTATTTTCAAATCGCTTAGAGCACTCGATACAGTATCACGAGAACTCTGTGTAAAGGAAGGCATTCTCGAATAGTTGAAAATCAACTCTGTACCTTCTAGTACCTCTCCTGTAAGTCCATGAGCCCAATCGGGCTCATTCGGAATATTGACTCCTTTACGCACATCGAGAGTTATATCAAATTCTTCACCGGTTAGTAAATCTAGGCCTAGGCTCATGTTGCTTCTTATGTTGGAAGCATCGCCTAAGTCGACCATGCTTTCTACGGCAAAGTCGTTCACTGAAGCCCCAAAGTCAATCATTCCAGAAAGGAAGAAAGATAGCGCTAATACCCCGTCGGCTTCACCGAACTCTGGTATTGAAATAATGTCTGATTTCTCAGATGATGGTAAGGAAGGGGTAACGTTAGCTGGAAGTGGGTCAAGGTAGACACGTCCTGAAAGTCCGAGGAACTTATCGTCCCTGTCGCTGACATCTTCCATCAGAACACTGAATGGGGCAGAACCTGAACGGTTCATCACCATACGGCTATTTCCTCTTTCTCCAACAGCACCCGGTTCATCAGGAGGGTATAGGATGACGGAAGTGAGATTAGACAATCTGAGAGACATACTCGCTTCACCTGAGTTCTGATCAATCCAGAAACGAGCATGATCATCATCCATAGTTAGCGGAATGGTGGCATTAGAAATCTGAACTTCGACTGAGCCAATACCTTCCTCAGCCATGAAAGCGAGAGTATCTCCTAATTTTAATTCGAATTGAGAAGGTAGGTCATTTAGCCTCATAGCGTTATATTGGCCGTCTCCTTCTGCACTGTAGGTAATTGTTCCAATTTCACCGGTGGCATTGTAAAAGATATCAGTCCCTTGTTGACTGATTGTCAAGAACTCTGGGCGGTTGGAAATTGATGCGAATTGTCTAACTTCTCCATCAGTAGTATTAGACGAATGATTGAG
>JAACDL010000117.1 GCA_009936765.1 Methanobacteriota archaeon | reverse complement strand
TGAGGGGTGGTGGACGCTGGGGGATTTGAACCCCCGACATCTTGGTTGCAAACCAAGCACTCTTCCAACTGAGCTAAGCGCCCCTTATTCCAGCGGGTAGGCTTCTCCCTTTTGAGGATTCACACGCGGTCAACAGTAGCATCACGGTCTGGACCTAAACCTACAGATGAGATTTTTACTCCAAGCAATGATTCTAGTTTAGTGATATAACTCTGGGCTGCTGCAGGTAATCCCTTGAATCCTAAACCTTCAGAATTGCATTTGCGTGCAATACCCAACCATTCTTCTAAAGAGTGGGAGGCGAATCCCGGAATCGTGACATAAATTGGTTCACATTCTTCGAGTGCTACTGCGCTTGCTGGCATTTCATTGATTTCAGTATCTCCCATCTTGTATCCGACACAGATTTTAATCTCATCTAATCCACCTAACACGTCTAACTTAGTAAGTGCTAATTCTGTGAATCCATTTATTCTGTTAGCGTGACGCATCACAACAGCGTCGAACCATCCACATCTGCGCTTACGGCCAGTGGTTGTTCCAAATTCATGCCCTACGGTACCCAAGTGGTCTCCATCTTCATCGAATAATTCGGTGGGCATGTGTCCATTTCCTACTCGTGTGATGTATGCTTTAGTAATTCCAATCACAGTTTCGACATGACCAGGATGTATTCCTGCACCGTGTGATGCATTACCTCTAGATGTTACAGATGATGTGACATAAGGGAATGTTCCTTGATCAATATCTAGTAAGCAACCCTGTGCCCCTTCGAGAATAATGTGCTCTCCCATCTTCAGAGCATTGTCAAGAAGTATACCAGTGTCTGTAATGGCCGAGTTGAATCGATTAAGAATCCATCCAATTTGCTCTTCGAGTTCTTGTGCTGAAACCCTTTGTCTGCATCCTGCATTTTCTAATGATTCATTTTGTCGTACAGCCATCTCTTCAAAATCACAGTATGGTAAGTCTGCAAATCGCAATCCTATTCTGTTAATCTTATCAGCATAGCAGGGGCCAATTCCTCGGCCAGTTGTCCCAATTTTTTTATCTAAGCCATCGATATATGTGTGGTAAGGGAGTATTATGTGGGCCCTGTTAGATATGAACAGGCGATTGCCAGCAGGATCCTTTGCTCCTCCTTCAACCCAGTCGCTAAGTTCTTTGTCTAGTACCCAAGGGTCGATTACCATTCCATCTCCAAGGACTAATCCGCAGTCCTCTCTGGTAATACCCGATGGTAACAAGTGGAATTTCAGCACTCTGTCGCCTAGGACAACTGTGTGTCCAGCGTTGTTACCGCCTTGGAATCTGGCGACCCAAGTCGCATTTTCTGCTAGTCTGTCGACAAGCTTTCCTTTACCTTCGTCTCCCCATTGGGCGCCTAAAACTACAGTGGCTGGCATGCTCTTCAAGAGCCTCTCAGCGAATAGAGTGCATGAACTATGCGCTAGGATTGTCCGAAATGTTGGGGTGGAGTTTGAATGTACTTAGACAATTATTTCTATATTTGGCCTATTCTGAATCAGAAAAACCACGGGTTTAAATACTCCGCCAGCCAATGTATACTGTTCACGGGGAAATGAGCTGTTCTATACGCTTAGTCAAGCGTTTGAATAGTGGGTAGTCCTACGAAAAGTATTTAACCCCGTGACGCTACTACATAACTCGGAGTTGGTAAGACATGGTACAAGATGAACAGGACCGCCGCCTGGCGGAGAACAAGATGAAGATGCAGAGAGACAATATCGTGCGTGGAGGCATTGGTTCAGCACGTCCACAGCGTAGAGTTGTAGATGGCCACACTACCCCATGTGATGAATGTGGAGTCGTTGATTGGAAGAGTGATATCTCCAGAGGGGAGGTTTCATGCAACAGCTGTGGATTGGTAGTTGAAGAGAACAGTATCGACCCTGGTGCTGAATGGACCAACCACGATAATACAACAGACCGTTCTCGCGTAGGAGCTCCTTCGACTTACACCTTGGCTGACAAAGGACTCAATACTTCAATCGCAAGTTCAGACTTGTCTTCAGGCGCAGCAGGAAGACTAGGCATGTCTGCCAAGGCACGTCGTGATTGGCGTCGCCGTCGTACTATCGATGAGCGTTCTAAGACTCGCGCTAGTCGTGCTCGCAATCTCGTTAAGGCAAATCAGACAGTCCGTGACAGATCCTGCCTTCCGAAGTCGATGCAGGAGGAAATATGCCGTCTCTACAAGATTCTTTCCGAAGAAGGATTCGTTACTGGGCGCTCAATAGCAGGGGTAACTGCTGCTTGCACATATCTTGTAGCAAGAAAGGAAGGCGCACCTCGTCAAATACCGGATATTGCAGAGGCTTTCCAAGTTCACGAAAAAGAGCTGTCAAGGATGATACGTCACATTGCACGTAAGTTTAGAATGCACAAGGTTTCATCTCCTGCAGATTACTTTAGCCGTTTCATAAGCGACTTGAAATTGCCTCCTAACACCCAACTACAAGTTGACCGACTCTGGGGTATTCTAGAGCAGCATGTGGATATCTGGCAAGGTAAGAAGCCGATGGGAGTTGCTGCCGCATTAATCTACAAGGCTGCTTCAGAGTCTGGTCATAAGAGGACACAGGCTGAGATATGCGAGGTCGCAGGTGTCTCCGAGGTTACACTACGTGGATTGAACCGTCTCGTTGAAGGTATCTTCAAGAGTTTAGGTGAATCTGGTAAAAACTGAAGATATATTCATTTGGGCGTTGTTACCGCATCGTACCATGAGCCGCAGAACCGACCGTGTCCAGAGGAAAGTAAGAGTTCCTTCTAACTTGGGTAAGAAGAATAGCAAGAAGAAAGTCGAAAAGCAAGGCGAGATACCTTGTGGGATCTCTAGTTGTGATGGTTTTTCTGATAAACACATGGGCGGTAGGTCTCTCTCTCAAGAGAATGCTATCGATACATGGGGGGAAGGCGGATTCTCTGTACGTAAGAATCGTGTGAGAGTTTGTAAAAACTGTTACAAGGCCTGGAAGAAAGACAACAAAGATGACAATAGTACCCGCTATTGATTCACTTTCACTTTCAGTTATAGGGTCTGGAAAAAGAAAGTAGACCTAAGGCCAACAATTCAGTTGTCATGAGACAATTGAGAACGGTGATAAGATCGATGGTTACCTCCGATGGTTGCGTAGTCGCTATGGATGATGCAACCATAGTTTGGAAGCCTAAGAATGGTAAGCAAAGAAGGGTGAAAATCGAAGCACAAGCGAGCGTAATACTAGGTTTAATGGGACCTCAAGGCATGATTGACAGAGTAGTAGTGGGCGATGAGTACGGTGGTGTCAACTTAGTATCATTATCCAAGATGGAAGTTCTTGACCGGTTTGTTGTTGGTAACTCAATGGTCCGTTCTTTATGCGCTTCATCCATCAGCGGTGAGAGCATACTAGTTGGGTGTGAAAATGGTTCAGTTTACATGGTTGGCCAAAATATACCTGGGCGTGTAGTAAATCTGTTCGAGTTAGATGGGCCTGCATCTGCATTGAGGATCATTGGCCAAGATCTGCATATCCAACAAGGTTGGGAACGCAAAGTCGTAAGTTGGACAGGTCATCCGTCACTTATCACTGCTTGAATTCTCTTTTTCTTTCAATGGCCAAGGGGGCTCAGACACTAGGAAATAGGCGGTTCTTGCTGGCCTAGGCCAACTTCTTGGAACTTCCCCATTATTCTCTTCGCATTCTTCGAGGAATTGTAAATGCATATTCAAAACCTCATCAATCCTTTCTCTACCCTTGATTGTTGGACCTCTTGCGGGAACTAAACTGCTAGGCGATAGGTCATGGATTGTTTTCAGTGATGTAATCAGTTCAGGAAGACTTCCGCCCGGCATATCCCACCTTGAAGGGGTATCTGCTCTTGGAAGAACTGCACCGGATACTAACACTCCTCTTTCAGTTTCGAAGTACCCCATCCCGTCTGTGCAATGTCCAGGCAAAGCTAGAGAGAATATTTCTCCATCTCCAAGTTTGAATACATCGCCTTGGATGACTGGTTGACATTCGGTACGTGGCATATCCGAATCATAGCGGTTTGACCAAGTAGTGAAGAAGTCACCAGTTTCCAATACCGAAACTGCATCTGGGTGGATGTGAATGGGAATGTTGCCATGGCCTTCAGAAATGTGTTTTGCAGCACCGGAGAAAGGGTACCTTCGACTTGTTAATAGAATACGTTCCAGAGGTTTTGAGTTTTCCAGATGTCCTGAAATCCTCTCTATTTGCAGCATTTGGTACCAGGTGGTACCTGCATCAACTAGGAGTGACGATTCACTTCCTGCGAAGATTGTAGCATTGGCATCATGGTGTATGCCGGGCAGTCTTACTATGCGCACATTAACCTCCACGAGGATGCGGCCCTTCAAACCGAGGGTGATTTGACACGGGTTTGGGTTAAATACAGGAAGTCGGTCGGCGAAAACATGGCTCGATTCCCTGAGGCAGAAGCACGTTTACTTCACCGCAAGATTTGCATGAAGTGTAATGCACGTAACGCTGTTCGTGCAGCAGCATGCCGAAAGTGTGGGTACAAGGGACTACGTCCTAAGAATATCGAGCGCAAGGGTAGCTGATCACAGTCCCAATAATGGCATGATAAATGCCATCGGACCTCCTAGTAGGAACATCGGTAATATCGCCGGCCATAAGAATACTAGCAATGGGTACTTTTTGGTAACCCATACTTCTTCTACACCATTTTCTTTTAGAATTTCAATATCTTTAGTCAACTTTTCGATAGTCGGAGTTTTTCTTGGTGCTCGAGTACGATGAAGTATTTTCTTTTCACCATTAGGCATCTCGGCAATAGTAGTAAGTAGCCACACATGGTTTGAAATTACATTATCAACATTCATTCTTTCTGCATGCCAGATTAGTTTCAATGAAGTATGCCCGTTCTTTAGATTCTTGAATGTCATAATTAATGGTAGAATTAAGAACGCAAATCCACCCCAGACTAGCAAAGCTATTGCAGGCGGCATTGCAATTACAGAGTTCTCCATCGTTTCCGGGAATAGAATTGGTATACTTGACCAAGACGGTACTAGAATTGCAACCCACATCAGGCCTTTACAATCGGCACCACCATGGATAAGACGAGTTCTCCATGCCATCTCTACTAAGATGAGGGGTATGAATACTGCAAATGTTGACCACCAAAGAGTTGCTTCAACAGAAGCATCACCTAGTATTACAGATAGTATTGTCTCATCAGTGTGCATAATAAGACCTTTCACAACTCCTGCAATTCCTACTACATACCACAGGCTAACAGCGATGTCCATTCTGCTTCCAGAAAGTATGTCCTTCATCGTAGGTCTACCTATTACGGAGATTGAGGCGTAGGCAACCATTCCTGCAGCTGTGGCAAATACATACCATTCCGCTTCAGCAACCAACAAATCAAGTGTCCACAAGAATATTGCTGGTTTAGCCCACACAATCCAGAATTCATTTGGGACTCTTCGTTCTTTATGATCTAGCCAACCAGCAATTCCAAGGGCGCCAATTAACACAACTAGGCGAGTCCAAGATATGATATCGGCTGAATCCATGCCCGACGGGTGGCGGCAATCACCTTAAAGCCGCTACTCTTGAGCAACATCAGCACGAGTCTTTGTGCAGGTGTATATCATGTCCGACATCGAGACCACGATTATTCAAATCGCATCAGTAATTAACCAAATTGACGACCCTAAAGTACCGAGGAATATCCGTAAAGGTGCTAAGGACGCTTGCGAACAGTGGCTTCTAAACAAAGCCAAAGAAATGGATATCAGAATTGCAATAACACAAGCCAAATTAGAGGAATTGTACGAAGATCCTAATATTCCACCAGAATTTGGAACATTGATTCTGATGATCAATACCGAGTTGGAGAAACTTCTCCGCCAAACTCTGTGATTATTCTTCTTCATTCTCTGAATCAAGAGATGCGATGAATTCAATCAGATGGTTTTTGATGTACTTTGGAACACGTCCTGGTTTTAGATTCTTGAATGAATCTGAAAAACGGTCTCTTCCAGCCAATGCACTCTTGATAAAAGTAATTTCATCAACTCTAGCCTTACCTCTCCTGAGGATAGTTTGAGCGGCCGACCTGCCAGATATACGTACAACCTCGTCATCACTGACGCCCAAAGTTTTCTGTAATTCAGACAATTTGTGGAATTCACCAGTGGATAGGTTTCCATCCTTCAATGCATCTTGCCAAGCTTCTTCAAGCGTTGGTGCTCTTTCTGATAGCATGATTGCAATTGGTCGTGTTTCCTCGATGTTTTCTAGAACAATCTTGACTATTACGAATAGAGGTACAGCGAGAATCATTCCTACAATTCCCCACAGCCAGAATGAGAATGCCGTGATTATAAGTAGTACGACAGGTGAAAGGTCCAATGCCCTTCCAGCCCACTTAGTCTCGATGTAATTCCCCCAAACTTGTTGATTTACTAGTAGGAGTATTGTCATTAGAAGGAACATGCCAATATTCGGGATTAGAATAATCCCAAGAATTAGTGGAGGTATAGTGGCAATAAGTGAGCCAATGTATGGGACGTAATTGAGTATGAATGTCATCACAGCCCATACGAACCACAGATCTATTCCAAACATGAACATAATCATCGCAGCAATAATGGCACTACCTATTCCACAACCAGTTTTTACAATGATGTAGGTGTTTATTCCCTCTTCAATCTGGCTTTGGATAATCTCTACCTTTTCTGAAGAACTTCCCGGCCAAGCTCTTTCTATTCGCCCAGGCAATAAATGAGCCTCGAAGATAATGAATATCAGGAAAAAGAGTACAGTGATGCTTGTCGTAATTACAGCTCCAACTTCACTTACAACAGAGGTTATCAAATCAGTGGCGGCCCCTCCAGAACCTACGCCAAGTTCTTGTAAATCACTACCAAGTGTCCCATCGTCACCATTTACAGACTCAGTTATGGCTGGTCCGATTATTGGGAAATTTTTCACCTTCTTCCACTTTTTTTCCAATTTGTGATTATATTCTTCTTGGCGCTCTTCATCTTCAACCAGTCCTTGAACTTGTGACCATGCCATAAATGCAGCAGAGGTTATTATCAGAATAAACAGGAGTAACATAGTGAGGTATGATAAGAATACAGGGAAGTTGTTCTCTGATAATTTATCAGCCCCTGGCTTAAGGACAAAATATATTCCAAGAGCGATAAAAAATGGCTTTAGCACACTTTCAAGATGAATCATTGCTAAACAGAATACAGTTAACAATATGGCTGAATGAGAAAATGTAGAAATTCGGCGATGGAATGCCGAATCCGTAACTACGCTCGATTGTTCTCCCATAGTTTACGACAAATGTATCGCATACTTGAGTTATACACTAGTTTCAGTTGGTATTTGTTTCATTCTGAATTGCAAGAACAATGCGATTGCCATCATAATTCCACATAGATGGAATGCAGTTGCAATTGAAAGAATTCCTGTTTTCATTACGGTAAAGTCCCAAACTAATCCTCCAGTGAGTGGACCAAGAATCCTCGCAAAAGCCGATGCAGATTCTTGGGCGCCCATGACCATCCCCATCTCCTGCCCTTCGTCGATGGTACGCTGAGCTAGAATCGCAGAAAATGATGGCTGGAACAGTGCGTTACCAGTGGAAATTAACATGACGACCAGACCCATCGTTATCCAAATGTATTGGTGGGATACATATGGCACCAATACTAATCCCAGTCCACAGGTAAATGTTCCAAATTTCATTAGGTTTAACGAACCATATTTCCTGGTCAGTCCGCCAATAAGTGCGCCTTGTATAATCATTCCATTTATTCCAATTATTGCGAATACTCTACCATTTTGAGCTTCAGAAAAACCTAGATCATGTTCGGTGAATAATACGAATACTGCATGCATTATAGTGAATCCAAATGAAAACATAGTTGCAATCATAATCAATCTGCCAATTTGTGGCATTTTAATTGCTTTCTTCATGTCCCTACCCATGTTGTATATTGTTGAAATAGGATTTAATGACACCTTTACATCTTTAGATGGCTTGTGGCTTTCAGGTAATTTGTATACTGCAAAGAAAAATGATATTGTCGAGAGAAGGGAGGCTATTAGGCATGGTAAGAGGTAGGGGTGGGTGTCGAAAATCGTATCGCTAAACATGCTCCATTTGTCTGCAGGATTAGAGAATTCACCTCCTAAAAAGGGTCCAATCGTGAAGCCTACACCGAATGATGCGCCGATTAGACCCATCCTTTTTGCTAAATTTGAATGGTCTGATACATCACCGATGTACGCTTTTGCTACTGCAATATTAGCATTAAATGCCCCTGCACAGAATCTAGCAAATAATGCCATTAGTAGACTTGTTGAAATTCCAAATAATGTGAAGAACACAGTATTTCCAACCAAGCCAATTAGGATAATTGGTTTTCGACCCATTCTATCAGATAGTGAACCCCATAATGGTGAAAACAAGAACTGAGCAGCCGAATAACTGACCATCATCAATCCAACCCAAAGGCCGAATTCAGTTATCCCCTCGACAGTAGCTAAATCTTCAATGAAATAGGTTAGGAAAGGAATTACAATTCCAAAACCAATCATATCTATCATTACTACAAGAAAAAGAATAGGCAAAGCAGAGCCTGATTTTGTTTCTTCAGTCATAGCGAACCTTCCTTTCAGGATAGTTGACTATTGGGTGATACTTCAGGTGTCAAACGGTCTATGACTGCAGATAGGCGTTCAACTAGGCTAGTCTTCTTATCACCCTTGAGCAATGCGTGTTCCATTACTTCGTCAAGTGTGTCAACTGCGATTACTTCGATGTGTTCGTATTGTTGATCTAGCAATACGTCCTGTGCATTAGCACGTGGTATTATCACGGTCTTAATTCCGGATTTAGCAGCAGATTCAATCTTGGCTGTTACGCCTCCGATTGGCAGAACTTCTCCGCGCACTGATAGACTTCCAGTCATAGCCAGGTCCTGTCGAATTGGTATGTTTTCTAGAGCCGATATAATTGCAGTAGCGATTGTAATGGATGCGGAATCTCCGTCTACACCATGGGTGTCGACAAATTGAATGTGTATGTCGTAATCCGAAACATCTTTTCCAGTTAATTTCTTGATGACAGCACTTACATTGGTTACACTTTCTTTAGCGAGGTCAGAAAGACCACCAGTGGCGTATACATGTCCTCCGCTAGATAGTGATGGTGTGACTAGGGCTTCTACAGGTAACATAATTCCACTGAAGTCGGAAAGTCCAGAGTCGGCACCTAGAACAGCCAGGCCATTGACTCTACCAATTCTGTTTCCTGAGTTAACGACCAATGAATATTCTTGACGTCGCTCAATCATTCTGTCAGCAACTTGCTGTTCAAGAGGTTTAGCGATGTTGCGCGCTGCTAGTACATGTCTAGATGTGGTGAGTTCAGCACCTTCTTCACAGGCTAAGTCGCCAGCGATTCTTACTAAACCACCAAGTTCACGTAGACGTAGAGATAGTTTTCCTCTTCTTCCTGCACGTCTTTGTGCTTCTCTTAGAACGACTGAAACACCAGATCTATCGAAGTGAGGTATTTCTCTTGAAGTTCCTAAATCTCTGCGAACTTCTTGAGCGATGAATCGTATCAAACGTCTTCGGTTAGCGGTGGTATCTGGCATGTGGGAGTTGACGTAAACTTCGTATCCATAGCCTCGGATACGACTTCTCAAAGCAGGATGCATTCCTTGAATTGCATCTAGGTTTCCAGCTGCGATTAATATGAAGTCGCAAGGTACTGCTTCTGTCTTGGTAAGTGCTCCACTTGATCGTTCAGACCTTCCAGATATAGGGAACGCTCTTTCTTGCATTGCAGTCAGCAATGCTTGTTGTTCTTCTAATCTAAGGAGGTTGATTTCATCGATGTAAAGTACTCCGCCGTGTGCTCTGTGTATTGCTCCCGGCTCTACTCTTTCGTGAGCAGGTGTTTCCATTCCACCGCTCTGGAATGGGTCGTGTCTAACATCTCCTAGTAAACTACCAGATAGCGTGGCTGTAGCATCTACGAATGGAGGTGCATCTTGCCCTTGGTGCTTGACTAATACCTTGGGGATACGGCCTTCATCAGCCCCACCCATACGTGAGCGAAGGAACATGTAACCGAACATTAGCAATAGCATTCCGAATAGTAGTGTTAGAATATCTCCGCTTTGAATTGCCACTACTGCTAGTAAGAACGCAATTGCAACAAATCCAATCATCAACATTTTCTGACTCTTCTCTCTTTGAATCCTAATTACTTCTTTTTGACTCTTAACAATACGGTCACCCCTGCCAGCAGGTACTGTGCGGACGCGTGGTTCATTCTCATCATCATCATTAGGATAGCAAAGTATGTCTTCCAACTTATCTTGTGGGAGAAGTTCAGTCATAGAGCGTGCTAGCATAGATTTCCCAGTTCCAGGATCACCAATCATCATCATGTGGCGCCTCTGTTCAGCAGCTTTGCGGATTACAATGGATCCAGCATCTTGACCGATTACTTGGTCTACTAGTCTTTCTGGAATTGGTACTTGGTCAGTAGATGTGAAATCCATTCCACGAACCCATTCGTCAACAGGTGTAGAATTGATCTCTATGTTGTCTGCAGCCTCAGGGCTCCAAACTGTGACCATTTCTTCCTCCTTTTCAGTAGGTGAATCGTCCTCTTCTGAGGTCGGATTTTCATTAACTTCCTCTTCGGTCACAAATTACCCTCCACACGGTCCGTTTTAGCCGTTTGGCAAACACCATAGGTGTGCCAACCGATAAATTCCCAGTAATCACTGCTGGTATTGGTGGCCGTAATACGCCCACTGCTCCATAGTCCATCCTGCAGGTAGTCCTCCAGGTGGTAGTGGAAGTGCACCTGCTGGCACTTGAGTGACGGCAGGGGCAGGCGTTGCAACAGGTTGCTGGAATATTTCTTGTGCTCCGCCATACATTGAGTTGGCAATTGCATCGTTAGCAGGAAGTTCGTTGGCCCAATTTACAGTAACTTCTCCAACTTCTCCATTTCCTCCACGCATGAACATTAGTCCTGCGAGTAATCCTGCTATCACAACTCCAACGACTACTAGGATGACTGAAAGATCAAGTCCAGAGGACGATGGTTCGCTGCTACCTGAATTCTGTTCGATACATGTTGTGTATTCACAGGCCTCTTCAAGTTCGCTTTCTAAAATCTCTAGTTCAAGTGTGGCTTCGTCAAATTCTGAAGTTCCCTTTTCCATTCCGTCTAATTCGGTCTTCTTAGCGGAAATCATTCCTTCGATTTCAGAAACCAATTCATTGACTTCTTCATCTGTCATGGACTCTGGTCCAGGCGCAGTATCCTCTGCAGTCCACTTCAGGTTTGAATCCTTGAATTCAAACTTATCACCGTTGGCTGCAATTGCAACCACTTTGGCTAATGCGACGTAGTCTTTCTTTTGCATACCAGTTTGGTCAATTTGTCCATTCAATGGATCGAATGTCCATCCTGTGTTCTTTGCAGTTATGTCATGCTCTAGTATGACGTTTAGTGAACAAATACCAGTTAGGGAATTACATTGCTGCCATGTAGTGGTAAGCGACGTGATAGTCACGTCATCTTTGTTTAGGAACATGGTCACTTCTGGAACTTCATCAATGTAGACATTAGATACACTGACTCTTAAATCGGAATCAGTATTTTCTCCTACTGTCATTGGCATACTGTCGTACACATCAACAACTAGAACATATGTTTCAGAGTCATATCTGTCTTCGACCTTGATAGTTACAGTCTGCAGTCCTTCGTCTTCCCAAAGGAGTGTGAGTGTGTTGTCTAGGAAGTTTACTCTAGCCGAACCAGGTATTGGATTGTTAGCAGTGACTACAACTTCAGCGACATTTCCGTCTATATCACTAACTATCTCATTTAGGTAGATTACCTTCTGTTCTCCTACTTTCAATCTAAGGCCCTCAAGTTCTGATAGGTCAAGTCTAGGAGCGTCGTTAACTGGACTGACTGCAATAGTAATCATTTGGTCAGCAACTTGCTCACCATCGCTAGCACGGATTGTGATAGTAGTTTCACCATTGATGTCCGGATTGCTTGTTTCATAATTCAGTGCGAACCCATTCAAATCAACATTCAAAAGTTCAGGATTAGTATTATCGATAATTGCTAATACCAAATCTTCGGATGAAGCTATTCCTCCATCTGCATCAGTGTCGGATAGGTAAGGTAGCAAGAATAACGAAGATGCTGCATCTTCGTTGACATATTGCTTTTCTACACCAGCCCAGCGAGGCTGTCCGTTTTCAATAACATTGAACAGAAGAGTTCCGAATCCAGTATCTACTCCGTCGTTAACTGAGATTTCTATGCCAGATGCTGTTGCTTGTCCATTGACGAACCTGATGTTTTCGAAGTATACTTCGATTTCTTCTGTAGCGGGGTGCCATGCAACAAAGTTAGGGCTGGAACTTGTTATTATCAATTGATCAAGATCAGTTTCAGCGTCATTTATGTTGTTGACAATTGATACCTTGGTAGACGTCTGTACCTTTACAGTAGGTACAGGTTCAGATGTGATTACAGGAAGTGCATTCTTCAATTCAAACCCGTTATCGGTAACTAGCCAATCACTTGTTTGCATTCTTGAGTCAATGGAGCGGACGCGGATGTCGTAGTATCCAGCCCCCATGTCCATTCCCGGCTTGACCAGATACTCTCGATGTTCGTTGGATGTTCCCTCTTGGGATACTTCTTCTCCACCTGTTATCATATTTCCATTGAACCACTGTTCCATTCCAGCAGGCGAGACTTCTAGGTCGAACGTGAAGAATGAAGTGTTGGTGTCAACAGCATCGTTGAAAGTAGTCTTAGCTTCTATTAGGAAATTATCTCCTCTCTCGATTTCATTGTTTCCGATGACTTGTGCCTTACGTGCAACAGGAACTAGGTCATGAGGCACAATTTCTGTCCCTTGATTGTTCGTACCAGACTTGTCTGCAACTAGGTTTGACAACTCTACTCCAAATGTAGTTTGATACGCACTTGCAGGAATACTTGTTGTGTCAATCTGCCCATAGAATGTTTGGGTGGCGCCATTGCTTGCGAAGTTAGAGAGGGTTTGAGTCGAGCCGACGTAGTTCTTGTTTATTCCAGACTTGTAGAAGAAACGAACGTCCCCTCCGTCAACATATGCATCTACTCCGTTGTTAACAACTGATGCTTGTAAATTCAATACATCGCCATTGATATATCCACCATTTGGGGCACTAGGATTACTGAGGGTGAATGTTTTGACTCCAATGTCGATCGTTGGCGCCATGTTTGAGTCTGCTGCAGATATTACATTGCGATGAGAGGTGTGATCTCCATCCAATAGTGCTGCTACTGTGAGGAAGTTGTCAGCTGAACTTATTCCGCTTACTGCTCTTGCGGTTGAAACAGGTACTGTCCAAGTTTTGGTCACTGGCGTACCTGATGTTAATGTTAATGTCTCGAACCCGGTGTTTCCGTTGTTTAGTAGCCACTTTTTCCACAAATGTGGTGGGTGGTCTGAGCCACCGCCTGCTGTGTAAGGTTCGTATCCCTTTTCTTCAGTTACTGCAGCGTAAAGGTATACGTTCTTTGAGCCAGATCCGCTGTAAAGAGCTGTGATTTCTATGTCCATGTTATTCCCGTTTTCGGATTGAATAACAGATAATGCGTAATCGTTTGCGTTCTACATGTTTCCACCATTTTGGTAGTAACTATCGTACGACTGCCCGCCTACTGTGTAGTATGTGCCGGATGGGGCATCGCCAAAGACCGTAACTGGGATTCCACCGGTGTATCCTGGAGCGTTTTGGATGTGACTCCTGCGATTGATTGGAGAATCAGCTGGCCATCCCGATGTTTGAGATTCCCAAAATGATACGAAAGTAAAATCGGCGGATTGGCTTCCTCCTCCTCCGTTAGTGTTGTACAAACTTTTCAAATTATTTGTAGCCGAAATGCAGGGTCCACACCAATGGGCGCCCATGTATTCAGCAAATACCGGATGGCCAGGGCTTGTCGCCTCCATTTCAACAGGTGCCTCTGATAATTCAGTGACCACATTTTCTTCTGATGCAATCATTCCTCCTAATGATGCCAAAACACTCAGGAGCATCAAGGCCACAATGGATAAAGCGGTTGTACGGACAGTCTTCATGCTGTACCGTTTACATGCATGGTATTTAGTCATGCTCTGTTGAGGTCTACCCCCCCTATGTGGGGATTCAGAGATTTGAAGCGAATCGTTCTTGGTCCATTCCTCCTCGGACATGCATGGCAGAGTATGCTGTGTTGATGGAAAAAGAAGGCCGAGTGCACATTTTGGAAATCATAGATGAAATGGCTAAACACAAAGGCCTAGGTGTTCTCAATACTGCAACACTGCTAACAGATGTTGATGTCGGAGAGGAAGTTCTTGTTGGACAGAAATACCTCACTAGGATGCCTCCTAGATTACCTGAATTAATTTCTGGTATGGCAAGAAGAGCCCAAACAATTTCATCCAAGGACGCAGGTGTTTTCATCAGCAGATTAGGAATCGGTTCTGGCGATACAGTCTTGGAAGCCGGATTAGGGTCAGGGGGGCTTTCTTTACACCTCGCTAAGGTGTTAGGTAACTCTGGTCATCTTGTTACGGCTGAACCAAGGTCTGAACATGCAGATGTAGGATTGTTGAATCTAACCCGGGCTCGAGAATGTTTCACAGAATTCCCCCAACATACTCATATTGAGGGAATGCTGGAAGATGTAGTTCCAGATATGAGTTTTGACGCTATCATCTTGGATATGCCTGTGCATTCCCCTGCTATTTTGGCTAGTGCTCCGAAACTAGTTTTTGGTGGACGTATTGCTTGCTATGCCCCGACGACTTCACAATTAGAAAAGTGCTGGAGATCATGCGAAGAAGCCGGTCTTGAAGTTGAATGGGCTGGCGAATTAATGGAACGCCAATGGGGAGTTACCTCTAAGGGTGGAATGAGGCCAGTAAATGGCCCATTCGGCCATACAGCTTTCCTTATTTTTGCTCAGAAAAAGTAATCATTCTACAACTCTAATTCTCGTGTCACATTTAGGGCAAGTGAATCTAAATGGTGGCTCACTGCCTTCTGGCACACCTAAGCGCGCTTCACAAGAGCAGCAGGTCACCTTATTGTATTCGTCAACCCTCACTTCGTTTGGACCTAATGGCACTTCTTCTTCTTCCTCATCATCTTCTTCTATTTGTGCCGGTTTTCTGAAGTATCGAATGTATGTTATCAGAAGTAATGCAACAGCCCAACCTGTGGCTAGTAGTATCAGTGAGTTTTTGTTATCCAGCTCTAATATCCCTAAGTTCAGACCATCTGGTGCTATGTGTGGCCCGGCTACATTTGCAGTGATTTCCTGAGACTCATCTCTAACCGTCTGGCCTTCTACTTGGCTTACTGAACTGATTACCAATACTGCATCGAACCCATCTAGGTTCAGAGGTGTTAGCATCAGTCTGAAGTCTTGACATCCATTGCTTGCCAGATTGTATGTCGAATTGATGCCAGTTTCTCCTGCGCGGTAGAATACTCCGTCCATTTGAGGTTCGTTTTTACCGAGGAGTTCCAAAGTTCCTTCAACAAATGTATTTGCCTGGTTACAAATCGTTAGGGAGATAGTTTGCTGTTCTACACTCTCGTCAAATGTGAGTGTGTTGCTATCAAGGGTGAATGCAATCACATCATTATTCCATGTGGACTCTACCTGATAAGACTCATACGAAGTTACCATCATTTCAGACCTGGCAGCCGAGGTTAGTCTGAATGTTAATGCGTAAGGTCCGGCACTGGCGTTGTCTTCAATGGTACACGACCATGGAATTGGTGTAGATGACATGCTAGGGGCTAATTCGACAACTACATTATCTAAGTTACAATCTAATTCCAAGGTATTAATTTGCATAGAATCACTCGCGGTGCCCATGTTTGTAATGACCACATTCCCATAGATTGTCTCTCCTGGCGCTGCTTTATCATCATCGCTCATGATGGTAATCATGCCATCTGCTACTTGCGGAATGACATCAATAGACAGTGTGTCATAAACCATTGAATCCGCAGTGCTTGTTACGGTAATGAGTAAGGCGTTTCCATCAACTGGTGCTCCTGAAGTAATTTCTCTAGCAGATATAGTGATGGTGCCAGACTGTCCTGCATCCAAGGTTAGAGACAGGACATCAACGCTTATCGTGAACCAGTCACTAACTCGTGAGTTGTTGATATTGGCGACAAAGGTTTCTGTAGATGTTCCAAGGTTTGTAACCTGCAATGTGAGGTTTGAATTTCCTAACGGGGATGCAATGATTCGGTCTTCACTTGAATCAACTAACACCTCATGCCTGTCTGTAATTTGAAGTTCGAGAGTCAAATCTGCTGAAATCCACCCACCATCAAACGTTATTGTGAATGAGTCACTATTCGGCTGAAGTCCAGATGTGGATGACAATTCGAGTTCTAGATTAACAGATTCATTGGCTGCCAAACTTATCGTCTCAAGTCCTTTAACTACAGATATTCCATTAGGTAATCCAACTATTGATGCTGTAAGTTCGAGGTCTCTTGTACCGTCATTGGATAATTCAAATTGGATCGAAGAGTTTTGTCCGGGGATGATGACAATTCGATTGTCAGCAGGTCCACTTATCTCCATTTCAGCATACTCTTTGACTTCGAAAATACCACTAGAGTTAACGCTTCCAGCACCACTATTTGTGGATGATATAGTGAAATCCAGTGATATATTTCCGACAATAGATGAATCGATCATGACCTCCATTACAACATATTGTGAAGCGCCTCTGGCTAGAGTGACTGGTTCAGGGTTGGTGAATGTAACACCTTCTGCGTCAATTCCAATTAGAGAGATTGTATCTTCTTCAGTGCCAAGGTTAGTGATGGCGACATTGAAAGTTTCAGCCTCGTCAACATCTAATTTAATCGAGGTGG
>JAACDL010000116.1 GCA_009936765.1 Methanobacteriota archaeon | reverse complement strand
GTGAATTACCACTTTTATCATGGCCTAGAAGATTGATTGACACAATCGTTGACCTAGAGCAAGCAATGCTACTATTCAGGTCACACCATGCTAGAATGGTTGAGAGAATGATTGGAAGAAGAATGGGGACTGGTGGTTCTAGCGGTGTAGACTATCTGGATATGACACTAAAATACAGAATTTTTACAGACCTGTGGGCTGTAAGAACAATGTTAGTCAAGCGAGATTCTTTACCAGGACCTGCAAATGCAGACTTTTACGGATATTCATCCGATAATTGATTGAAACTCAATCTTCGTGAGGATCAGTATCGATTGGTATAAGTTCATTTTCATACTCATACATTGCAATCTTTAGAGGGTCAAGGACGAAACGAACAGACGCTTCATCCAATCCATAAAGTGAAACTAATTCTGCCTTGAATGCTTCGCGAAGTACGTCTTCTGGAGCATTCAGTGGTGCACCCATTCCAATTTGTAGAGCACGTGCGCCGATGATTCTAGCGCGTTCAAAGCGGGTATGTTGTCGTCTTGGCTTTACCATTCAGGACACCTCATGCACAGTACGTGCGAGTTTTGCGACCAGCGCCCTGTTATTGAACCCTGCGCAACAAAATAAGGCCTATTCTTCTTCTAATTGGTTGTTATTCCGCATTATTTCTATCAATTGTAGGGTTGCTGGAAGGCTAATCATTAGCAACAAAACTGTGATGATGATGATTGTAGAACCCTGTACTGAGTCGCCTTCTTCACCAAGGCCGTCAAGACCTCCGTCCGGAGTGTAATCATTAGCAGGAAGTGTTGAACCTGACACCAATGCAATATATCCTGGATTTGATATGACGATAATCAATTTCTCTCCATCTATACTGACATTATTACTTTCAGAAAGGTTAGAATGAGCTGTAGCAATATTGGTTAGATTGTCGTTAGAATATACAGTCCAGACATCTATGTGTAGTTCAGAAAAGTTCCCTTCAATTTGAAGCGAGTTATTATCCAGACTAACATTTGTAACTCCTGAATAATTTGAAACCGACTCAGAGAGTAATGTACCTAATTCCCGAGATTGAGTGGGCCCTGCAAGAATATAATGTCCGTCAATGGCTAAAGTTGGATACCCCCATAGTCCATAAACATCTAAGAATCGATCTCGAGACCCTTGCAGCCAAAAGTCATCAAGTGGGGAAGGTCTGTGGCTTATAATATCAGAATCGTTGTTCGAGAAATTACTCAGTTGCTGTTCAACTTGGGGGCATTCCTCACACCAGTCCGTTCCAAAGTACTCGACTACGTTGTTCGGTCTAGACACGCATGTTTCGTTTTCATCACATTCTAAGTCAATGACTATTACATCAACAATGTAACCTTCAGAATGCATTCCTTCCAAGCCGTGTGCTCCTGCAAATGCGGGAAAAAGCAAGATTATGCTGAGCAAACAGGTTAGTGTGCTCCCCCTCATGACTCTGCGCATGAAGTCCGGTTTGTTAAAAGGGAGCCTACGACCCCCACGGTTCAATGGATGCCAAATGGTACCGTCGCCCCTCCACGCTTCCTCTGGCGATAGCCATGATGGCGATGGTAATTGTCGTTGCAGGAGGGACCATTAGAATCTATGATGCAGGAGAATCTTGTCCTGATTGGCCTCAATGTTTTGGAACTTGGGGATTTGAAATTTCAGAAGAGCAGCAAGGCGAATGGTTCAATGAGACTGAAGAGTTTGATAGCCGAGGTGAAGACAAACGGTATACAACTTTCGAAATATTCACCGAGTGGATACATCGCTTCCTTGCAAGCCTAATGGCGATTCCAGTATTGGCAAATTTCTTGATAATTTGGAAACGTAAACAAATCTACGGAGACAAATTAGTTAAGGTTTCATTTTTCACTGGAATACTGCTAATGGTTCAAGGTCTTGCTGGCGCAATTACTGTCAAGTACGATAATGCGGATTGGTCGGTAGCATTACACCTCGGCTTAGCATCATCATTCCTTTTCATATTGATTTGGCAATATCTGAGTATGAGGAAATCAGAAGGTGTCGAATGGGCAGTTCTGAGTGCACCACCTGGATTCAAGCAATCCGAATTCAAACGGTTGATGATACTCACGATTGCTATATTTTCACTTCTGATTCTTGGCGCATGGGTTTCTTCATCTGCAGACGGAAACCAAGGCTGTTCTGTTGGTTTCCCGGATGGTTGGCCGAAATGCCAAGGCGATTTCTTTCCTACAATGGATGCTAGCGGAATATTAGTTCAAATGGTTCACAGATTAGGAGCCGGGGTTGTGGGTCTTGCATTGATATTAGGCGGGATGAAGTTTAGAGAGAAAAGCAAAGAGTTTGAAGCTCATTTAGGATATTACAAATGCCTAGATTTAGCAACTGGGCTTTGGTTGATGAATGTTGTAGTTGGTGGGATGTACGTTGTTTTTGCCAAAATGGGAGATTTCCCTGAAGGCCTATCTCTACTTCATCTCTTAATTGGAGTAGCTAGTTTCTTGAGCATATCTGTTGGACTAATTATGTTACAATTGAGTGAAGAAGGTGCTGAGGATGAGTGACATAAAACCAAGCCTTCTGGCTATCTATTTGCAATTAATGAAATTGCGAGTAGTAATATTGCTGCAGGTTACCGCAATATGCGCAATAATGGCTCATGATTTGATGACTAGAAGTGGGGCAATCCCTGGTGATAGAACTTGGTATGATACGGCAATTGCATGCATTGTAACTCTTTTTGGTGGGACCCTGGCGGCAGGAGGTTCAAATGCAATCAATATGGTTTACGATCGTGACATCGATCCAGGCATGTCTAGAACTCGAACTAGGCCAATTCCAAATGGTTGGATATCTCCGAGGCATGCGCTAATATTTGGAATCTCAATAGCGACTATAGGTAGCGCAATATTCCTCCCATTTCATTGGAAAGCAGCCTTTTGGTCTGCATTTTCAGTTGTATTCTATGTTTTCATTTACACTATTTGGTTAAAGAGGAGAACTCCACAAAATATCGTCATTGGAGGTATTGCGGGTTCAACTCCACCAGTCATTGGTTGGATAGTAGCCTCTGCAGCAAGTATTCCTGAAAACCTCAACCCACTTGACCTAGGATCTCCTGTGCCATGGATGTTATTCATTCTCATTTTCCTTGGGACACCCCCTCATTTCTGGGCTTTAGCCCTATATCGTAGTGGAGAATATGCAAAAGTCGGTGTACCAATGATGCCCGATGTCAAGGGCCCGAAAAGGACACTTTTAGAATCTAAAATATACTGTTTACTGCTATTACTACTAGGGGCAGTGCCCTTATTCTGGCCAGATTCAGGGTTGCCTGATGCTTGGGCTGTTCTCGCTACTGGAATTACAATTTGGTATTCGATTTCAGTTTGGAGAATCGACCCTGAAGAGGAATTAGATTCTAATGGACGAATGCCTCTGGCATTTGCATCCTTCATGCGTTCGCTAGGATATCTAGCATGGATGTTTATTGCATTCGTATTCATTGTAGCAGTTCCTGACAAAAATGTCTGGTATTGGGCTGCAGGTTTTGGTTTGCTCATTCCAGTCGTCAACAGATTACTAATTGGTTGGAAGAATTCAGTCAAGGATAAAACGAAAGTTCTGAATGCCGAGTAACCAATCAAGCGCGGCGAGGGGGATTCGAACCCCCGTGGGAAGACCCATCGGATTAGCAATCCGACGCAATGGCCAGGCTATGCGATCGCCGCAAGCATTCGGCCCACTTTGCTATTTGAAATAAAGCAGACGGTTAGGAAATCGTTTCTTTCAGTACCCTAATGTTTGACTGAGGAAGTTTTTGTTCATGCATCCAACGGATTAGTTTTCAACAAAAAACCAGCCGACTTTGCTATCTATTTCATTAATTGAAGAAGTTCTCAAAGTCATCTTCATCATTACCAATGTTCTTACCTGCACGTCTAGCTAATACACGGGACATTTTCTTTTTCTTCTTTAGAACCAGTGGCAATCCAATGAAATTAATGACAATAGTAAGAAGCATCACAACTCCAGCGATTTGGAATACTTCGATTTCCATGTATTCCTCTAGGTCTCCCAGCCATTCGATGCCATAAGGGGGCTCTGGTGGTTCTGGAGGGACTGGTATGCGATCTTGATTGTAATCCCAGTATTGCTCTTCGACATACACTCTTTCTACGTTACTAGATGGATAGTCGACAATAGTCAATTCATTACCTACGTTGTCTAAAGGAGTCAGGATGTAGTAGTACGTCCTTTGTGGCATAATACCATCAAACTCTGAACCGTATTGAGTGAGAGTACCAATCTCGCCAGGTTGGTTAGTGAGGCCAGAAACTATCGGCTCGATATATCGTAAGTCTACACTATTTGGCTGGTTTTCAACTCTGTATAAGTTCCAAGAGATGTTACCTTCTGGTTCATGGTCAGGCCATGTCCAAGTTAGTGTAACTTCATAGCAACGATTCCAGTCCATGAACAACTCGTAGCATGCTGTATCGTTGTTGTACGTTTGAGATGCTCTTAGGCCAGAAACTTGTGCACTAGGGTCGATTGCATCTCCACATGTAAGTCCTGGAGTCCCGTCGGCTAAGGATACCTTAGCTTCCATGTGGTCTGCTTCTGAAGCACGATCTACTGGGATTATAGCATACGAGGCGCACATGCCGGTTTGTAATTCTCTTTCATCCACCCAAGACTCTGTAGTTCCATTTAGGGACGCAGATAGCGATCCTTGCATTAACCCGTTCCAGACGAACTCACTTGACACATCTTCAGGGTGTGGGAAGTAAGCAGATGCAGTAATCGGACTAGTGATTCGATAAATGTTCCATCCTCCGAAGTATGGATTTTCTAGGTCTCCAGTCGGGGACCAATCTAAACGCATTTTTCCATCTGGTAATAGAGTTAATTCAGGTTGGCCAGAGTCTATGTCGGGAGAGGGTAATTCGCCGACGATTAGTAAATTCATATTTTCCAAAAGATGTATTCTTATAGTATCATTATCGATTAATTCGAATGTATTTCCTGCATCTAGTTCTTCCCAGTTACCTTGTTGGAATCCTAATAGTTTATGGATAGTGAGGCTTTCTCTGGGTATGTTGTCTGGAATTAGTTTGGAGATATTGATGTCAAATTCCATCCAGTCCATTCCTGGGTCAGATTCTCCAGATGTCGAGAAGACTTCTGTCGAAATCCTGATCAATGCATCAACATCATTTCCTGTGAGATAGTTAACTCCAGGAGCAGGATAATCATATTCTGCATTGATAGATGCGTGGGTTCGTGTTACAGCTGAACCATTCATCCAATCTCCTACGCTAATATCTGAACTGTTGAATACTGTGATTTGGATTGTAGCAGATTCCATCTGACCTAGTGCGTCAGTTGCTCTTACTGAGATGAAATGGTCTCCAAGTCCTAGATTCATAGCAGGAACTTGTAATGATTGTCCAGAACCAAGAGGGATAATTCCAGCTTGCCACCAGGTGTAGGTAAGTGGGCCTGCAGCAGTTGCTGACACAGATGCAGAGAAGTTGATGTTATCTGCTGTTTTGTATGTGCCGTAGAAATCACTCTGTTGTATTGCAGGGTTAATTTCGCCTGCAATCACTTCTGAAATAACATTGAGTATATTGTCTGCTGGCTTTTGATCTAAGCCTTCATTTAGTGCTTCACTTACAAACACTTTCAGGCGCTTATCACCTAATTGATTCATGTCGAATATACATGCAAAAGATTCCCCGGGGACAATTTCAGCAGGATTGCAATCTTCCTCAGACTGAACTTCTTGATCTAAGTCCATAACTGTGAATCTCACCAGTGGTTCAACTACACTGTGGTTTCCAAGATTTGAGACTATTACAGATACGCTTTTGTTACCGTAGAAGTATTTCGCTGAATTTGGTGCATTTAGTGGGTACATCGATGTAATCTGTAGGTCGACAGTATCGTCAAATGTTACCTCAACACTTTGCAGATTATTGTATGAATTCATGTCCCCTAAGGGTGTGCCGCTTGAATTTATCAAACCAAATACCAATGTGTATTTACCTTCAGTGTCAAAGTTTAGAGGTGGCATCTGTTTTGAGAATAATGATTCTCCGGAAGAGGGGAGGTCTGCATGTGGGGCAGAAGAGTTCGCTCTTTCGGTCCCAAATGTATCAATCAATTTCCAACCAATGTCTGCTACTAATCCACAAGATGGGCATGATTTGACAATCCCTTCTACTGATAGATTGTAGTCAGTATCTGTATTTAGGATTAAATCTCCATTGTAGGTGGCAAGATTCTCGAGTTGGGAAATCGGGTCCTGGGGTTCAATCTCAATATCAACCAGGTTTCTTGCTAGATTAAAATTGTAAACCCCCACGTCGTTCGAGGAGTTTGTATCCGAGTCTAGGAATCTGTAAACTATTGTGAATTCTCCTTCGTCTCCATCAGAGCTGTATAGAGTTGGGAAAGTGTATGACAATGTGGCTCCTATTTGCAATGGTTCAATTGAGCCAATTCCGTATTCCTCTCTGTCATTATAGCATGAAGTTTCATCCTTTGCCCCTTCGCATACGAACCATTCAATCGAGCGTGTTTGAGAATTGAAGTAGAATCCGGTGTTAGTCACTTCAACCTCTAGGTAAATAGGGTCCCATGCTGAAATATAGTCGTCAGGTTTAGGGGATATAGATGCAGTGATTTCGTAATCGCCGCTAACACTAGCGGCGACGGTTGGAACAAACATGACTCCTGCTAAAGAGGAAATCATCAGTAATGCTGCTAAGCCAATACTCTTCCTCGAAGAACCATTGCCAGATACAGCATGCGCGCTGGACATCATGTTGCCCTACCATCCGCCCCTCAAATATCAATCGGTGACTAAAGTCGAAAACCACAGTATTGTAGAGTTTGTCGGCTTAACGGGCGACACACTATTGACTCTTGAATGCCCGCGGGTAATTATGCAAGGGGTTGGACGCTCTCGCAAATCTTCCGAATCAACGGATGAGGCGGTTGTAGCGGTGGTAGAATTCCTTTCTGCTTTCACACTCTTTCTGATGATTCTGACAGCCTTCATGTCACTGGCTCAGTTAGAATTGGGCAGTAATGACCCTTACACGGATCTTGTAGACCGTTCGGCTGTTGATGGACTAGATCGGCTAACAAATGGTAAAGGATGGTTTGTACCGTATGTCGATGGTGTTAGGGACCAAACTAATGCCTCCGAGGATTGGCACCAAATTCCCGTGACTAAACTCTATGATGGTGGATTGCAGCCTGGCATCATTAAAGACGGATTGCTAGATTCAAATCGTATCGCGGCACTACCCAATGTCAGTATCGAAGCGATGACTAGCGGGCTAGGGTTGGCGGATGACTTACAAGTTAGGTTACTGATTCAGGTGAAGTCCTCATCAGACTCTTCGCGAATAGGGTCTGTATTATTCGATGGAGGTTCCGATCGTTCTACAGCAAGCACTTCTTCAGTAGCAAGTAGGACCTACATCAGCGGTGAAGATGTAATCTCCGTAAGTTTGGAAGTACATGATGGTGGTAAGGCGCCTAAATTATTACGTGTCACAGAATTTTCCCCTAGGCCTGCCGACGGTGGGCCTGAGTGGATTGAAGTGGAAAATCAAAACGGTTTTGCTTTGTCATTAAAGGGGTGGTCTTTCGAACGTAGTGGAACTAGTGGCACATCGAACTACCTATACAAAGACGGAGTTATTCCTGGAGGCGGAATTGCATTGTTTAGCGGCGACCCTTCAAGTCAGGAAATCGGCAATGCTAGTATAGTGTATGATTTGGGAACTACTGGTTTCCTAGGAGTGGGCTCATTAGATGGTTTGGATGATAGTTCTGGGCGATTGCGTATGCTATTCGCTGAAGAAGATGAAGGCGAAGGGCTTCAGATATGTAGGATTCAATGGAGTCCATCAACTGGAATTTTTTCTAATAATACAATGCTATGGAATGGAGGGCCTCCTTCAAAAGACTCATCTTGGGTGGTTTCACAAACTCCAACACCGGGCCAAGTTTGAGGGATTTTGGCGTATCGTTCATTTAGTGCGATGGTTTGGCTTGGGTGTTACCCATGCAGCCAGCGACAGTATACAGCCGCGACCGTTGTATCACAGGTATCCACGGAATGGATGAAATCCTAAGAGGCGGAATCCCCTATGGGTCTACCGTTCTAGCCGCTGGAACTTGTGGTTCAGGAAAGACAACATTGGCCATGGAATTCCTAGTTAGGGGTGCTCTTGCTGGAGAGGCATGCGCACACTTTACAGCTACAGAGCCGAGTGTTAAACTTCTTGAGAATATCCGCCAGTATGCTTTCTTCGACATGAATATGATTGACAGCGGACTGATAAACGTCTTCGACATGGACGTTCTATATTCCTGGTTAGGATTGGATAAAGCATCCTTCGACTTGGACGACGTTCACGCTCTAATCAAGGCTATAGTCGACATTGTAAACACAATCGGTGTCACCAGATTGGTCATAGACTCCGTAACTACTCTTTGTTACAAGATTAAGAGCGAACAACTGATTCGTGATTTCTTGTTCACTTTAGGAAAGAAATTAGCAACATTGGGTTGCACAACAATTCTAATCTCTGAAATTACTTCGGCTACCGAAAATGCACACTGGTCTTCTTTCGGTGTAGAAGAGGCGATCGCTGACGGCATTATCGTAATGGGCGACGTTGAGCGTATGGGTCATCTTTTGAGGTTCTTGCAAGTAGTGAAAATGAGAGGTACATCTCATAGTCGCGCTAAACATGCAATTGAGCTTACTCCTCTTGGCGTAATGCTTACTCCAATGTTGAAATGGGGAGCCGTTAATGACAAAACTAGCAGATGGGGGTCATGATTATGTTTGAACTAGATCAGAGAATTTCGGAGCAATTAACTGAAGTGAGCTTGACCTCTTCAGTTCAAGTTCGCTGTGGGAACTCTAACGCATTCATGGTGACTGCATCTACTATGATTCCGCTTATGCAAATGTTCGAAATGGGCGGAGTATACATCTGCGCAACAAGGGGTGCGGTCGAAATTATCGAGGCATTCGAGGCAATTGGAGTTGATGTTTCGAATATCCAATTCGTAGACCTAGTGTCCTCGGGAATATTGGGGGGCACTGATGTCGACCGTCCTAATATCACATTCATCGACAGTCCAATTATGCTCGAAAGTGTATTGCTTAGAACATTGTACATCCTTCGAACATCTAACACTGAGAGGAATTTCGTCCTCATCGATTCGGTAAATGCACTTGCTATTTACAATGAAGAAAGGATGCTTGCCGAATATCTCCACACATTCATCAACACCTTCCGTCAACGAGAGGTACTTTCAGTCATTCTGAATGTTCCCGACCAAGTCCCTCCAATGGTTCTATCAAATTTAGACCTATATTGCACTGATTTAATCGATCGTGGGCAAGTAGTAATTCACTGAGGTTGTTATTATGAGTAAGCAAGTTTCCTTTGATTCTGACGATGAAGACTTCTTCGGAAGTGTGGGTAGCTTCGGTGTCCCGAAGTTCGACAATGCGATGTACGGTGGTGTTCCGAGGGGATTCCTAGTCGTAGGATTTACAGATATAGGGGCTGGTTCTGAATTGTTTGCAAAGCAATTCACTTCTCCTGCCGAAGAGCCAGATAATACAATTCTAATTTCAACTAACGAGAGCCAACTCGAAATTGGACGTGTTTTCAAAAAATATGGCTGGCCTACAGACATCTCAGTCCGAACTTTAGGAGAGGAATTCAATGCCAGAGTTTTGGAGAAGGAGTTACTTGCCAGCCGTTACAGGCTGGAGGGATTCAAACTTCCAGATATCCAAAGGCTATCTCAAACAAGGTTCGTAGATGATGACACCCAGGATTTCTTAACTGAAATGACAAATGAAATTATGTCGATGGGGCCGTACTTCCGTGCTGTTGTTGATTCTCTTGACTTCTTTATGCAAAGAGAAGATCCAAGTCGTGTAATTGCAATGCTTAGAATGATGCAGGCACATACTCAACTTAATCGAGGAATACTATTCATTACAGTGTCCAACGACACCATTACACCTGCTATTAAGCAAGAAATGGCTGCAATTGCAGATATGGTGTGTGATTTCAAAGTTAGAACTGTAGGTTCTGATTTCGAAACATCAATGATTGTGTCCAAATTCAGAAATGCTCCGGAGAATCTTTCGATCATGGTGTACAGAGTTACTCCTGAGGAAGGAATTACCCCAGAAACAGTCGAGCGCATCGCTTGAAATCGTTTCAGCATGCGACGTGTGTTGCGTTTGGAGAAAACTCTCTTCGCTATGTAAGCTTACTAGATTAACCGCTAGTTAATGATGTTCTCTTCCCCATCACTCAAGTACTTGATGCATAGACGGCCGGACATGGCACAAGGTACTGTCAAGTGGTTTAACCCAACAAAAGGATTCGGATTTATTGAAATAGAAGGCGAAGGTAAAGATATGTTCGTCCACATCTCCGAAGTAGAAGGAGAAATAACAGACGGTGACACCGTCGAATTTGAAATCGGCGAAGGTCCAAAAGGACCTAACGCAGTTAATGTCCGCAAGGTCGAGTGAAACTCACTCGCCCTCACATTGCTTGTGATCTCTACTGTTCTGGCTTAATTGCTTTGAATCTACTAGACATCCCAGGGAATAGCAATCTCGCTTTTACTTCAGTGTAACCTACTTCCTTCATCAAATTCTTGTAATAGGAATGTGTTCCGTAGTGAGTATACGTTCTAGCCAACCATTTCCATGGGTGGTTTGGATCTTTAGTGACAATTCTGGCTACTACTTGGACGAAAGTTCCCATGTATATCCGGCCAAACAGGCCGTGAAGCCAATTCGCTTTCCCTGCGTCGCATATGACCAACTGGCCTCCTGGCTTCAGAACTCTGAAAATTTCAGATAGTCCCTTCTTCTTATCTTTGAAATCTCTGAATGAGAATAGGCAGAATACTCTGTCGAACGTGTTGTCGGGCAAAGGGATGTCTTCAGCAATTGCTTCAACATACTGAGCGGGGGTTTCTCCCCTTTCTTCACGAACCAGGTCTAGTCTTTTTTTGCAGACCTTTAGCATCTCTGCACTAGGGTCTAGGCATGTTAGGTCCATTCCTTCGATCCCGACGGCGAAAGATCCGGGGCCACATCCAACTTCGAGTACTTTCATACCTTCTTTGGCATGACTTCGGACATGTTTACGCATACCTTTGTCGAAGCCTAGGGTCATAATTTTGTTGACCTTGTCGTAAACAGGGATTGTGGCTTCGAGCTGCCTCTCCAATTCAGTCCACGCATCTTCATCGATGCCAGATGGGTCGAAACCTCCGGTGCTAGAGCGGTCGGACATAGTCATTCGGCAAGGGTATCGGATTTGACCATTTGGGGGGTATTACAATTGATTTGGTTCAGAATGTTTGAGATTTCGACCAAGAGGGTTATGAACCCATTATTGGTCGGGCGGGAATAAGGGTGATACCATGGGTATGGCAAATGTACTTCAGAGCATCAAAGATGCGGAAGATTCAGCAGATGCAAAAATCGCATCCTCAAAGGATGAGGCATCGAAGATTGTCGCAGATGCTCGCAAAGAAGCAGCGGACATGATTCTAGGCGCACAAGACGGTGCAGTCAACTCTACAGTCAAGACTCTTGACTCCGCTCGTAGTAAAGCAGGTAAAGAAGCAGAAGGCGTTCAGGCAGAAGGAGCCAAAGTTGTTGAAGGTGTCCAATCTTCAGCAGTAGATCGCAGAGATGCGGCTGTTCAACTTGTAATCGATTCGCTAATGTCCAACTGAGGTGTTCTGATGCTTAGCGCTGTTGAGATGTCCCGCCTAACAATGGCGGGTTCACGTAAAGACCTCGACGAGGCTCTACGTATGTGTGCAGACTTAGGTAATGTGCACATTACAGCTTATTCAGGAAACACCGATGGTATTGAGATTGGAACTCCGCATCTAGATGCGGACAATGTATCTGTGATGCTATCTAAGGTAAGGTCTGCAAACTCTGTACTAAACTGTTCCAACAAAGAGGGCCCAGTTGGCTCT
>JAACDL010000115.1 GCA_009936765.1 Methanobacteriota archaeon | reverse complement strand
TGCATGATGTCCATAATCAGTCAGCCTCTTTACTTCCCACAAGAATCACCGTCTATAATTTGCCCCTATAATCTGCTTTAGGAGATTAAACTTGGAATGAGGTGCTAAGAAGGCAGATGCATTACAGCTGCTAGGATTTCTCTTCCTATTATCCACAAACCAACTACCATCACAATTATCCATGTAATGCTGGCCAAAAACTGTACTACAATATCTGTTTCACTGAATAGCCAAGATACAAGCCAACTACTCCCATTCCAAGCAGCATGTCCAAAGATTGCAAGTGGTATTCCTATTAGTGGAGATCTAGGCAAACTCCAAACCTTGTCGTAAGGTTTGTACAACCAGCCTCTTACGGTTCTTCCAATATTAGTCAACTCTCTTTGAGTATTTACTAACTGACCCGTATCTCCATCGAAAACTACCCATTGTGTATCATCATTCTGAATCTTACCGCTAGATATTCCGCGCTTTGTACAAAGATACCATCCTATTGAAACTCCGGACAAACCTGTCCAAAATGCATGTCCAGGGATTGAACCAATACCTCGGATAACTGTAGTCATAGAATACGATATTGCGGCGTATTCTCCTCCACCTAGTGACAACATGATGTACTGCAAATTCTCAAGCAATGCGAAGCCGAGACCCACTGAAAAACCAATTTGAAACCCTCGTTTCGGAGAATCAATCAATTTGTATAAGCTCAATACAAATGCGGCTTTACACAATTCCTCACCTACTGGTGCGCTAATTGTGAGAATAAGGAATTCTCCTAGCGACCCTGGCTCCATTGATTCAATACCTATCATTAGTAGCATAAGTGGGAATAGTAAGGAGTTGATTACAATTGCAGGTATTGTGGAAAGCATACCGGCGACAAGCATCTGTTCACCATCTCTCTTTGTCGTCATTAATTGGAAGTGCCTAGTCGAGAATGCCCACCATGCATGGACTGGAAGTGAGAAACCGAACAGCCATGCAGGTACTCCTACCAGAACTGCGAGTAATATCCAGATCGGTTCATCACTCAACATTACAGGTAGCAATCCTAAGAATGCAGCTAGTACAGTGATGCAGAATACAGTCCAAAGTGTCGATGTCGGTGGCATTTCTAGTGGAGGGGAGTCTCTGATTAAATGGTGTGAAAATCTAGTGGGAACTGGTGTAAACAACATTCTGGAATCAGGAAGGCTATGCTGGAGGGCACCATCTGTTGAGTCAGGTGCTGCCATTACAACATGAGTAATTTTAGGCCTTCTAACATATGTGAATAATAGTAACAGTGGTACTAAGAATATCATAGCACAAATCGACAATGCGGAATCACCTTCGATCATTCCGTACAATACTAATATCGCTACTTGGGTTATCACATACAAGAGTAAGACAATCCCTAGCATCCTCCATATGACGCTCCAGGTAGTAGATTTACTCGCTAGAGCCAGCCCTTTTGGTGGCGGGGTTAAAGGCGCCACCATCGCTTGCATAGTTAGGGCAGAATGGATAGACTAAACCAAGGTTGTGATGGTTAGATTGGTCCCCGCTCAGTTCGCCCATCACTCGTCACTGAAACAGCAGTCCGCTCTAGTGCGCTCATCATCGCAGGGATTGTTCCTGCCAACTTATGGAGATTAACCATCCGGTTGTAAAAAACATTCATTCAAAAGTAAATCACATGAGATTAGAACATGATTTGGATGGATAGATTGTTCGCTCCAAGAATGGATCATAGAGGTTGGTCGACACCGAGTGAGGCGTCTAGAATGTTCCTAATTCTGACTCTTGTTGCCGTTGGGTATTGGGCATGGGGTGCTGCTAGCGATAACCTCGTGATGTGGTTTGGTCTAACGATTCTAGTTTCAACACCGCTGCTTTCAGTTGGCTGGTATTTACTCTCTCTAATGGCCAGGAACAGGGATGTTCAACTTCTAACTCCTAAGGTCAGAGCGGCTCTAGAATCCAAGGGTCGTCTTCCAAATCAGTTCAAGAATCCGTAAGTCCAGTCATGAGGGGGAGCGAAGGTTTCCTTGATTGAACGTGGACTGACCCATCTTAGAAGGTTCAATGGAGAACCGGCCTTATCGTTGGTACCACTTCCTCTAGCTCCGCCAAATGGCTGTTGCCCTACAACAGCGCCAGTTGGCTTATCGTTGATGTAAAAGTTTCCAGCGCTGAATCTAAGAGCGGCTAGTGCTGTTTCGATATGCCTTCTGTCTTTAGCAAAAATCGAGCCAGTTAGTGCGTATTCTGAAGTTGAGTCACATATCTTCAATATGCTTTCAAATTCGTTATCTGGATAGATGTGTATTGACATTACTGGTACAAATATTTCTTCAGCCATACTCTCATATTTCGGGTCATCACAAAGAATTGTAGTTGGTTCAATGAAGTAACCAGTAGAGTCATCATATCCGCCACCAGTCACAATTTTACACCCAGAGTCTGCCTTTGCACGGTCTATGTAACCTGCAATATTGTCGAATGATTTCTTGTCGATAACAGCAGACATGAAGTTGGAAAAGTCTCTTGGGTCTCCGATTGTAATCTTAGAAACCTCTTCACAATATTCGTCTCCAATAGCATCCCAAACACTCTGTGGGATGTAGGCTCGACTCGCTGCACTACACTTTTGTCCTTGGAACTCGAAAGATCCCCTCAGCAAAGCAACTACCAATGCTCGCCTATCACAATCAGGGTGTGCGACAATGAAGTCCTTACCTCCAGTTTCCCCGACAATACGTGGGTATGAGCGTAGATTCTCAAGATTATTTGCTACGTCTTTCCAAAGTTTACGGAATACTCCAGTTGAACCAGTAAAGTGGACTCCTGCTAGTTCAGGGTGAGACATACAAATATCTCCAACAACCCTTGCCTTTCCTGGAATGAAGTTGATTACTCCAGCAGGAAGTCCTGCGTCCATCATCAATTTCATCAATCTATAGTTCGAGACATAGGAGTTCCTTGATGGTTTCCAAACTCCAGTGTTGCCCATAATTGCGGCACTTGAAGGAAGGTTTGCAGCAATGCTACTGAAGTTGAATGGTGTGACACTGAATACGAATCCTTCCAAGGGTCTGACTTCACTTGAGTTCCACATGCTTGACGGAGAAACTGGTGGCTGTAAGTCCTCGTAAATTTGTCTACAATAATCTGAATTGAATCTCCAGAAATCGATTAACTCACAGGCGGAATCAATCTCAGCTTGATGACAAGTTTTTGATTGGTTAATCATTGTGGAAGCATTGATTTCTGCTCTGCGCGGTCCAGCAAGTAATTCACTGGCCTTCAGGAATATGGCACATCGAGATTCCCAAGGCATTGTGGACCACATTTGATGAGCATCAAGTGCAGCATCTATTGCAGCATTGACTTCTTTTTCTCCAGCCAAGTGAACTCTGGCAATTACGTGACTGTGATCATGGGGCATAACCTGTTCAGTTACATTACCAGTGAATATTTCTTCACCATTGATTATGCATGGTATCTCTATGATTTCCTTTTCTTGAATTGCTATTTGTGCTTTCAATTCTTCACGTTCTTTGCTACCTGGAAGGTATCCTAGAATCGGTTCATTGACGGGGGTCGGTGGCGTGACTACATTGTTCACCATGTTCACCCCCAAGGGGTGTGGCTCAAAATAATGCCCATCAGTAAAGATGTGCCATCTTTTGTCTAACTTTAGACAATTTCGGGGCTACAACCATTTGGCAGTACCCATTTCCGGGGTTCAATTGGAAGTAATTATGATGGTACTTTTCGGCTTCATGATAATTCGTTAGTTCACTTATCTCGGTGACGATTTCATCATCGAAATATTGCTTGAAATCCTCTAACACATTTTCTGCAATTATTTTTTGATTTTCATCTACGTAGAATATTGATGAACGGTATTGTGTTCCGACATCGTTACCTTGTCTATTCAGTTGTGTAGGGTCATGAACAGTGAAAAATACTTCTAGAATTGTTTCGTATGATATTATGCTTGAGTCGTAAATTATCTCAACAACTTCTGCATGGCCAGTAACTCCTGCACAAACAGAATTGTATGTTGGATTCGGGTCATGACCGCCAGCATATCCTGGTAATGCAGACTCTACTCCTCGCATATTCTTGTATGCTCCCTCGACACACCAAAAGCAGCCTCCTCCAATCACAGCCCTCGCCATAAAACGTCCACAGACTAATCGTATATTGAGTTCGTTGACCTATGCATTATTGCTTCTTTGATGGATGGTGCTATTTACTGCGAGCATAAACGATTACCATGCGGGTTATTGCACTAGTGATGATTCTGCTAATGTCTACAATTCCAATGCATGTGGAAGCAACTTCTGGACGGGCAATTACAGCAGAGATAGTGATGTCTCAAAATGTATGGGTTTCATCAGATGATGTATTGGCTGAGGTCTATGTTTCAGGAGCTCCATTCAATCGAGATATTACTCTTAACTGGGAACTAAGCAATGAGAATGGAATCGTTACCAATGGTTCAATTGTATTCCAGATGGGGGGTTCCACTCACATTATTCAACTAGCTATGAACCAGTTTTATTCCGGTGGAACTTTCCATGACCTTTCAGTAGAAGTAATTCTAGATTCATCCTCAGCATTAGATAACATGCCTTTTACCGTTCTAAGAAATTCTATACTAGAACCAGCCTCAAATCTGGTTGTGTTTGGAGATTCACTATCTGACATGGGTAATGGAAATGCGGATTTGATAGTTTCAACAGTATTCTCATCACCTCCATACTGGAATGGGAGGTTTTCCAATGGCCCTGTTTGGATCGAGCATATCTCGGATGGATATGGATTAAATACAACATTTGGAAATGGTATTTCGCCAGGGGATAACAGAGCATTTGGCGGTTCACAAACCGGACAAGGATACTCGTATCTGACATTACCCAACACGGGTTCACAGATCAATAGCTATCTCGCAAATGTTCAATCAAGTTTTACCAATTCAGATGTAGTTTTCATCTGGGCAGGTGGGAATGATTTCCTTTACGGAACTGGCAATCCAGATTTGATTAGCCAAAACATGGCCTCGCATGTGCAAGCTTTAGCTGCAGCGGGCGCTAGCAGATTCGTAGTTGCTAATCTTCCACCTCTTGAATTAACTCCAGAAGGAGCCTCACGTTCTGCTCAGCAACAAGTCACAATGGCAAGCGACATAGTCGACTACAACAGTAAATTATCCGTTGAGATAAACAACTTGTCAAGTTCTTTGAATCTAGATGTCACTCTAATTGATGCGTGGACTATATTCAATCAAATTGTAAGTAATTCCGACCATGTTGGAATTACTAATACGCAAGATCAGGCTTGCACTGGTGGTGCAACAGTCCCTCTTGTTCCACTTCCAATTTGCGGCTCAGGGGCGAATGTTGTAGCAAATGTAGACCAGTATCTATTCTTTGACAAAGCACATCCGACGGCAACAATGCACCGCATTATCGGCGATTTTGCAATAATGAATATCGGTGATGCAGATACTGATGGCGACGGAATCATGGATTCCTTAGATCAATGTGACTGGACGAACGATTCCACAAGTGTTGATTCTAATGGTTGTGATTGGAATCAGCAAGATGAAGACAACGATGGAGTAGCTAACGGTCAAGATGATTGCTTGGAGACTTTAGAGGATAATGATGTCGATCTCAATGGTTGTGCAGACTACCAAAAAGATACGGATGGGGACGGCCTTTCAGATGATATAGACCCATGCCCTGCGGATGTACCTGGTAATGATCATGATTCTGATGGTTGTATCGATTTGGTAGACCTGGATGATGACAATGATGGGATATTGGACATTGATGACTCATGCGTTCATGGGATGATTGGTGTTCATGATTTTGACTTCGACCAAGACGGTTGTCACGATGATGAGGATTTAGATGATGACAACGATGGTTTGTCAGATATTGATGAATCAGCGGCAGGTAGTGACCCGTTTAATGTTGACAGCGATGGTGACAATGTTTGGGATGGCCAAGACGCATTCCCAATGGATTCGAGTGAATGGAAAGACAGTGATGAGGATGGATACGGCGACAATATCGACGCTTTCCCAAATGATTCTAGCGAATGGACAGATTCTGATTACGATGGTGTGGGAGACAACTCTGATTTATTCCCTGACGACCCAAAAGAATGGGAAGATAGCGATTTAGATGGATTCGGTGATAACTCAGATAATTGTCCTTTGGAGCCAGGTACCTCAATCTATCCAAAAGGCTGCCCTGACAGAGATTCGGATGGCTTTTCAGATGATGTTGACCAATTTCCAGATGATTCTACTGATTGGTTTGATTCTGATTCTGATGGCTTTGGTGATAATAACGACGCATTCCCTGACAATCCCGAAGAGTGGGTAGACACTGACATGGATGGCTATGGCGATAATATTGATGCATTCCCGTTAGATGAGTCAGAGTGGTTTGATGCAGATCTAGATGGCTGTGGCGACAATACTGATGCATTCCCTGATGATGGCACTGAGTGTGTTGATTCAGATTTAGATGGAGTTGGTGATAATTCTGACCCGTGGCCAAGTGATCCATTGGAGTGGGCTGACAGTGATTTCGATGGCGTTGGCGATAATTCTGATTTCGACCCTTATGATTCCTCTGAGACTATAGACAGCGATGGTGATGGGGTCGGAGATAATTCTGATTTATGGCCGCTTGATCCTAGCAGAAAGCGAGATAGTGATGGTGATGGTGTTGCCGATTCAGTTGATGCTTTCCCAACAAACCCTGGCATGGACTCGTGGACAGGAGTACTGATTAGTTTGGTCGTGATTTCTGTGATTGTTGTTGGTGGAATATTCTTACTAAAGCGCTCTAGGGCCCCCGAAATCTTAGATAAAGAGGAATGGGCTTCCGAAAAACCCCTAGATGCCCCCAGTTCGCTAGATTGGGACTGATTTAACTGACCATGCTAAATAGGGTTGGCAGACGGCCACGGTTTGGAGGAAATGGCAATGCAGGTGCGATTCGCAGATTTAGGCATAAGTGCCCAGATGTGCCACGAGCTCAAGCGAGCAGGTTTCGACGAACCTTTTGAGGTTCAACGAGAGACAATTCCTGACATGCTTCTAGGCCGAGCCGTATGCTGTCGAGCACCTACTGGAAGCGGTAAGACTCTAGCATTCGGAATTCCAATGCTAGAAAGGGTTGGCAGAGGCGAGCCAAGCCTTCCTAAAGCCCTAATTCTAACTCCTACTCGAGAATTAGCAGAACAAATTCACGGAGTTCTTGACCCAATTGCTTGGGGATTGAATCTGAAGGTAATGTCAATTTACGGCGGTGTCTCATACACCAAACAAACTCGTAGACTAGACAAAGGTGTTGATGTTGTAGTGGCTTGCCCTGGTCGTTTATTAGATTTGATCGATAGAGGAAATGTATTCCTTGACGAAGTCGAAATCGTAATTCTTGATGAAGCGGACAGAATGGCAGATATGGGATTCACAGATGATGTGTGTCAAATTCTGGAAGAATGTTCTCCCGAACGTCAAACTATCATGTTCAGTGCTACACTTGACGAAGAAGTAGCCCATATTAGAAACAAATATCAGACCGAACCTCAAATAATTGAGATTGGTCCTGAAGAAATTTCAGTCACAGAAATGAATCATCACTTCTGGATGATGCCTAACTCCATGAAAAGCAGAATTACTGCTGAAGTAATTCGCAAGTCGGGTCGAGGATTCGTCTTTTGCCGCACAAGAGCAGGTGTAGACAGAGTCGCTGATGAATTAGAAGGAGAAGGACTCAGAGTAACAAGTATCCACGGGGGATTACCTCAGAGGAAGCGTTCTCAGGCTGTAGAAGAGTTCAGCGAAGGTAAAACTCATGCTATTGTAGCAACCGATGTTGCAGCCCGCGGTCTTGATATCAAAGGAATTCACTGTGTCGTTCATTTCGACCCTCCTGAGAATGGTAAGGCATTCAAACACCGTTCAGGAAGAACAGCTCGTGCAGGTGGATCAGGTAACGTCATCAGTCTAGTTCAGAACCCACAAAAGGGTAAGTGGTCTCGAATACAAAAGGAAGTCGGACTGAAAGTTAAGTTTGAAACACCGGAATTCAAAGATGTAATTCAACACGAGGATATCTCCCATATTCCTGCACCAAGAAGAGGTGGAAGGAATTCTGGTGATCGTAAAGATAGAAGCGGTCGCTCGAATGATAGACGAGATGGTAACCACTACGGTAAGCGAAGTTGGTCCAACAACGGCTCGAGTTCAGGCGGAGGCCGGGGCGGCGGAGGCCGAGGTGGCCGAAGCGGCGGCGGTGGC
>JAACDL010000114.1 GCA_009936765.1 Methanobacteriota archaeon | reverse complement strand
GTCTGGCGGCTATGCTGGCCAAGGACGCAAAGGCAAGGACATAATGGTTAGAGGGGAAAAGGAATTGGCTTCCGACTTTTCTAAGCGCGTATCTAAAGCACGAAACTCTAAGGGTTGGGATAAGCAGCAATTAGCCCGTAAAATGGCTGAGAAAGTGAACATAATCAGTAATGTTGAATCTGGAAAAAGACCTACAGATGCTGTAATTAGGAAACTAGAACGCACACTTGGAATCACATTAATGGTCGATGCTGCACCAGATCAGAATCGACAAGTCAATTCGGGAGATGGTCGCGGACTCACTCTCGGAGATTTCTTACTAGGCGGTAAGGAATGAATATGGCTGAAGAAGTTCCTGTGCACGCCATATGGCTTGCTCAAGATGACCCTAAGAAAAATACGGCCGTCAGGCTTTCCCGCAGAGGGGATTTAAGATTGCATGAGAGGTTCAATCAGCTTCCTAGGCGTGGAATTATTCTAGAACCATTATGCGGTAAAGTGTTAGGTCCAGAAGACCATGAAATACTGCTCAAAGAGGGTGGTGCATTAGTAGGACTTGATTGCTCATGGGCGCAAATTGAAGATTCTGTATCGCAAGTAATGAAAAAAACGAAACTAAAGGGAAGAATGTTACCGCTTTTATTGGCTGCTAATCCAGTTAATTGGGGTAAGCCTGGAAAGATGACAACTGCTGAAGCACTTGCAGCATCTTTGTATTTAATTGGCAAAGAAAAGCAAGCCCGTAAATTACTAGCAGCATTTAGGTGGGGGGATCAATTCTTTATTTTAAATAAGGAGCCACTTGATGCTTATAGAGATGCAAAAACTTCTGCTGAATTAGTTGATCTCCAATTCGAATTTTTCGATATTGATAGACCCGAATGAACACTCATAATGCCAATCTCTAATTCCTACCTGTTCTGTGTAGTGGCATGGTCAAGAGGCCGATTCATCGACTTGGCGGCAATACGCCAGTTCCAGAAATGGATGAATTGGCCGAAGAATCAATTGTTACTCTGTTTAATAATAATCAAACTGTAGTAAGATTACTTGCATCCCCAATGGATTTAGGCGATTTAGCATATGGTCACATCGTATGCGAAGGTAGAGGGCAAGTCGACTCGATTAGTGTTGAAGGTCATGATGTGACTATCTACGGTGAAGTGCGCAGTAGACCCACTGAGGATTTGTTAACTGCGTCTTGTGGAGCCTGTACAACTGGTGATGTTGAAATGCCATCTGGAGACGTGCCTAATACTGTGAAGTTGAATGCTGATCTGAATTTGATGATGGAAGTAATGAAATCAAATCAGCCATGGTTCAAAGCAACTGGTGGCACACACGCCGCAGCATTATTTGATGAATCAGGTAATTTGATACTTGTTCGTGAAGATGTAGGTAGGCATAATGCATTTGACAAAGCAATAGGTGCTTCTTTTCGTAATGATATTCAGCCTAAGATAATTGCATTATCTAGCAGGATTAGTTGGGAGTTAGTCGCAAAAGCTGTACGCTCAGGTGTAGAGATTATTGTCGCTGCCGGATCAATTACATCTGCTGCAGAAAACTTATCGCGTTCAAGCGGGATTACTTTGGTTGCCTTCGCTGCTAGCAAAAGACCGTCCGTAATAGGTAATTTGAGCCGCATCATTGACAAGCCCTCGTCAAATCCGGTGTGACATGTCTGTCAGGAAGAGCACCAGGGCAACTACTCCCCCTGACAATAATACACTCAAAATTAGTAAGCCAAAATCCATCGCCGCAGGCATACCTGCTGCTACATCTTCGATGTTGCATGGCCTGACGCGTATGGGTGTTACTAAGACAATAAAGACACTAACAACAGTCAATCAGTCCGAAGGTTTCGATTGCCCTGGCTGTGCTTGGCCTGATCCAGAACATTCCACAATGTTCGAGTTTTGTGAGAATGGTGCAAAAGCAGTAGCGGATGAATCTATGAAAGCGAAGGTCACACCGGAATTCTTCTCAAAGAATGATATTCATTTTTTATCGGAGCAAAGTGACTTCTGGCTCAACAAACAAGGCAGGATCTCTCATCCAGTAATACTGAGAGAAGGAATGAATCATTATCAACCATTGTCATGGGATGAGGCTATAGGTATTATTTCAGATAACATAAGAGATAGTAATGATGCTAATAAGTCAATATCTTACACATCTGGTCGTACATCAAATGAAGCTGCCTTCATGTACCAATTATTCGCAAGGACTCTAGGTACCAATAATATGCCTGATTGCTCCAATATGTGCCATGAATCTAGCGGCCAAGGATTGGGAGAAACAATAGGTATTGGCAAGGGTACTGTCAGTTTAGACGACTTCAATCATTCAGATTTGATATTAGTAATTGGCCAAAACCCCGGTACTAATCACCCGCGGATGTTAACCGCTCTAAGAGACGCAAAGAGGAAAGGAGCATCTATCATCCACGTTAATCCACTTCCAGAGACTGGATTAGTTAGATTCAAGCACCCTCAGGATTACATGAAATTATCATTCGGAAGTGAACAACTTGCTGATATGCATCTACAGGTTAAGATCGGCGGCGATGCAGCATTAATGCATGGTTTAATGAAAATACAGATTGAATTAGATGCCTTAGATCATAACTTCATCAAAAACTCAACAAAAGGATTCGAGTCTGTAGTTGAGGCAGTGAATGAAACAAAATGGAAGGACATCGAATCAGATACCGGGTTGACTCGATTCCAAATCGAAAAGGCTGGTCGAATTATTGCTAAATCTAAAGCATCTATTGCCTGTTGGGCGATGGGATTAACACAACATCGCAATGGAGTTGCCGTTATTCAAGAGGTATCCAATCTTATGCTCATGGGAGGGCACATTGGCCGAAAGGGTGCAGGGCTGTGTCCGGTGAGAGGACATTCAAATGTTCAAGGTGATCGAACTGTAGGAATCTGGGAAAGGCCATCTGAAGAATTCTTACAACGATTGGATGATGCTTGTGACATAACTAGTCCAAGAGAACACGGGGTTGATGTTGTTGAAGCTATATCGCAAATGCGAAATGGCGGAGCTAATCTCTTCATGTGCATGGGTGGAAACTTTATTTCTGCAACACCGGATACTGAAGCTACTGCTGAAGGTCTGAGAAAGGTGAAATTAACCGTACAGGTTTCAACCAAATTAAACAGATCACATTTAGTAACCGGAGAGACGG
>JAACDL010000113.1 GCA_009936765.1 Methanobacteriota archaeon | reverse complement strand
TCAGGTCCTCCACCATTGACTCCAAGCGAGCACACTTCGTCCCTCACAGTAAACTGCTGCGGACTTGTCGGTTTCCCTTCGGCTACGGAGATCAACTCCTTAACCTTGCCAATGATCAAGACTCCCTGGGGCATTTTTCGAAACGCACGTATAGACGCTGCTCATATCATCGCTTTCACGCCTATACAGCCTGTACCCATCTGGTTTCACGTTCTTTTCACATCCCGCTAAGGATTCTTTTCAGCTTTCACTCACGTTACTTGTAAACTATCGGTCTCGAGATATACTTAGGATTGGAAGTTCCTGCCTCCCGTCTTCACACGCGATATCCAACGCATGCTACTCCTGACTCATTACGTGGCCATGTTACCTACATATACGGGACTTTCACCCTCTATGGCTGTGTCATTCCAGACGACTTCTATTTCGGTAATTTAGGCGATAAATGGTCGCACCACATGTCTCTCAGTTTCCAGTCGAGATTCGGTTTGTCCTGATCCGTTTTCGTTCGCCACTACTCACGGAGTCTCTTTGATTTCTTTTCCTCCCCCTACTAAGATGCTTCAATTCGGGGGGTTCCCTATCGCTATTGCGATTATCCCCTAAGGGATAGGAAGTCCCATTCAGCTATCTGCGGATCCTAGACACTCATGCGTCTCCCCGCAGCTTATCGCAGCTTGTCACGACCTTCTTCGGTTCTCGAGCCGAGCGATCCCCCAGATGGGTTGTAGCAACAGAATGTGTATGTACCACACCTGTGCGAGTAACCCTTCGGTATCCAGTCATGCCAATTTAGACATCTTGGAAAGACCGTCTCCCCGCAGGGCGGCCCTTCTAGTCACTTCCCCAGGCATATTGGCATGCCCGAGTGCATAAGCAAGCCCCCGACCTACCTCCCCTATATCAAGCCATCGTACTAGGCCTTTGTAGAGAAGGGTCGGTGCCCGCACAATAATAGGCTCGCAGTCTACCATTTAACACCTGCCATCCAGATGCCCAAAAATAGGCATATTATAGTTCGAAAACATTAGCGGAACTCGGCTAAATCAATGCGATATTGGCGGACACTATTCGGTCATTTGCAAAAGGTGTTAGAATTGGCATGGCTTCTTCTTCCCTTCCAAGTTGGATTAAACACGCCCCTAATGCATTTTCAATTTCAATATTTGAAGAGTCTCGACTACGAACTACATTGATTACTCCAAGAGCTTTTTCAGCCCTACCGCTTACCAACAGAGCATGGCCTAAATTGAGCAATAAAGTATTGTTATCAGGTTCAACCTTTGCACCTTGGCGAAGTGCCATAATTGCTGCCTCATACTGCGAGGATGACATTGGATCACCGGCAGAATCCATCTCCAGTGCCGATTGTAGTAATGCCAACCCTAAATTGTTGAGAATGGAAGGGTCGTTTTGACGCATGGATGATGCTGAAGAGAGTACTTGTGCGGCTTCAATCCAAGCCGAGTTACCCATGTGGCTAAAGGCAGAATTGACCATCTGAGCGACTTCTGGTTGCCCTTGGGCATCTGTTGCCAATGCTCGAGCAGGGTGGAGCTCTGGTGCATCGTCATCAGATGCCATTGAATCTTCAACTGCAGCGTGATGGAATTCATCAAATGTGACTTCAACATCACCACTACCCAAGTCATCATCAAATGAGACCTCTATGACTTGCTCTTCCTGTGAATATATCTCATCTAAGTCGACCGCTGCTGCGTCTATACGCCACATATCTGGGACCTCGTCAGAAATTACGTCTGGAGTCGCCTCGACGCTAATTGTGGCTATTGGTGTAGCACCAGTGGTGATTTCCTCCAAAGGCTCATCTGCTGTCAAGCGGAAGACTTCTGGTGTTTGTTCTAATTCAGGCAGAGGCAAATTCTCAGGCTCTGGAATTTGAGGAGAGGAGATTGATGCTAATTCCTCAAATGATGGAGAAGAGTAGTCCACGGAGGGCATTTCGTTTTCGTAAATGACATCGGGTTCTTCGGTCATTTCAATCCCCTCTTCAGTTTCCTCAATGTGAATGGGATATCCTTCTGGTTCTGACGTGACTTCATCTTCATTATCATCATCCGAGTCTAAGTCTGATGATGGAATTGCCATATCTTCGGCACCTTCGGTAAAAGAACCCACTCCGAATGGTAGTGAGGAGTCTAAGACCTCTGCTTTAGCACCCATTCCAAACGGTAAAACCTCTGCTGAATCAGCTTCATCATCAGTGGAACCGATGGCATCGACCACATCATCTAACCCAGGTATAGAATCATCATCCATAACAACATCATCTATCGATATATCAATAGCAACTTGAGAGCCACAGGAAGGACAAGCCCCCCCTCCTAGGAATAGTAATCCGCAGACTCTGCACTCTTGCATGTTATCGGCCTAATACGCCACGAGTGCTCTCAACCTTTGAACACACCGCAAATCTGAGCACGAATCACTCTTCTTGTTCCTTAGAAAGAGATTCTGGTATCATTTTCAGGATAGACTCCGAATCAACCAAGGCTTCAGCCCAATTCTTACCCTTGCTCTTGCCATTGTAATATTGCCAAACAATGCCCAGAAGAGCAATTGCTAGGAAGATCCACTTCCATGCCTCTGCAACCCAGTAAACCATTACAATATATCCTGTGATGATTGTGACTGTCATTAGCATTACAGGGAAACCGGCTCTGAAGAACTCATTAAACGAGATTGGATATCCTGCCTCCTCGCTCATTCCCGCCGTAACGACATTGGCAGAAGCTCCGATTAGAGTACCATTTCCACCCAAGCATGCACCAAATGCAAGCGCCCAAATCAGAGGCCCTAAATCTAATCCTAACGAATCTGAGATTTGTAATACAACTGGAATCATTGTAATTGTATACGGAATGTTGTCAATAAATGCAGAAGCGATTGCGCTAACCCAGAGGATGATAACCAACGCTGCTACAAATTGGTATTCTGCTGAGAAGTAACTAATTGCGGATTCAACTTGATCTCCAATCCATGAAATAACTCCTAAATGTTGCAATGAATGAATCAAAACGAACAATCCTGCGAAGAATATGAGAGTAGTCCACTCTACCTTTTCCAGTGGCTCCTCAAGGTGATGGCGTTCCGTGACAAGCAGCATTACTACCGCTCCAATTAGAGCAACCCATGAAACTGGAATATGCAATATTGGGTTCAAGAAGAAACCAAGTATCACCAGACCAAGAATTGTACCAGATGCTTTGAGCATCTTTGCATCCTTAACACCGTACTTGGCTTCCAATTCTTCAACATCACGAATTCTTTCTCCAGAGAACTCTTCAGCATACATCCATTTTAGCATCATGAAGGTTGGGACTATTGTCAACAAAATACCAGGTGCTAATTCTATTATGAAATCATTGAACGCAACACCGTCACTGGCTAAATTAGAATATCCTGCTTTTTCGATGGCACTTTCACTCATCATGGAACCTATGATGATATTAGGAGGGTCGCCAATCATTGTAGCAGCACCACCAATGTTAGAAAACAATACTTCAGAAATTAAAAGTGGAATAGGGTTCAAATCTAGCACTCTTGCTAATTGGATGGTGACAGGGGTCAGTAAAAGCATAGTTGTAACATTGTCTAAAAATGCTGAAAGTACTGCTGTAACGGAACATAAAATCACAACTAAAGTCCAAACATTGCCATTACTTTTTTTGTAAGCCTGAACCGCAAACCATTCGAATACACCAGTGTGAGAAATTATACCGACCATCACCATCATACCCAGAAGTAAACCTATCGTTTCCCACTCGATTAGAGTGGTTGTCTCAGCAAGAGTAAGAGCACCTCCAACTTTGTAATGGTTAAGAGCAAATATTGCAGCTAAACCTCCAACTGCTGCCGCCAAAGTTCGATGAACTACTTCGGTGATAATCATTGCATAAACGAAAATTAAAATTCCCAAACCTACCCAAACGGGTTCATTTCCTAAGCCCTCTTTTAGAGTGATTCCAATATCGACTGCTGCCCCGCCACCAGCGTTTGATGAAGTGATAAAAGACATCATTCCGGCCACAACAAGAGCCAGTAATGCAATCCACTGAGATGGATGGCGATTGAGTATGTGGTTAGCACGCATGTGGGCTGCCACTAATCACGCCTCTATGAGCATTGGGTCCCTAATTCGACCACAATACGCCGACATTACCCCTTGCTAGGACTAGCACTGAAGATGTTGATTCGGCTAAATGTTGCCAAACCAATGCTCTATCTTCACGCTCATAGATGCCCTTATTGATTTTGATTTTGACTAACTTTCTCTTCTTCAGTTGACCGATTATTTCATCGATAATATTCTCAGTTACGCCCGTCTTACCGATACGCACGCTAGGTTGAAAATCACGATCCATGGCTTGACGTTTGATACTAGATGGTATATTTGTCATATTATCGCCCTCTGTGGAATTTAGGCCCGCCGCCAAATCTTCTCACACGGTTGCATTCAAGGCATGTGGTTATTCTCTGGCCATTACGGATTCTTATTCGAGCAGACTCGCCCGGTATCAAAATGGATTTGCATCCACGGCAAATCCAGTGACGCTGAGCGATAGGAAGTGGTAATCTGTTTCGAGAGGAGGTCTTTACTAGGTGCTTGGCAGCATTCCTCCTAGCGACCATTGGCATAGATACGTCGGACATGACCGATGAAAGGTGGGACTGTGCTTCCAGAGCATTCTCCCTTCGTTGGCGTTTAGCCTTCGACCTAACCTTACTGCGACTCATACTTTCAGCTCACTCTAACGCAATTAGTATATCTGTCGAGATCTCATCGATGGCTCTGTCACCATCAATTCGGTGGAATATTCCTTTTGAATCATACCAATCTGCTAAAGGAGAGGTTTGCTCATGGTAAGCACTCAGTCGACTCATTACAGTATCTGCATTGTCATCAGCTCGTCTTTTAAAATCGGATGAACCGCATGAATTGCAAGTTCCTTCTGTCTTGGTTGGATTGAAAGTATCATGGTATACAGCGCCACAATTACCACAGGTATAGCGTCCACAGATTCTCTCTACAATCTTTTCATCTGGCACTTCAATAGCAATTACATGCGATACATTAGTGATGCCTGCAAGAGCTTCGGCCTGAGGTATTGTTCTTGGGAAACCATCAAACATAACTCCATTTGATGCATCTGCATCCTGAATCCTATCACGGATTAGTGCAATAATAACGTCATCTGGAACAAGTTGACCTGCATCCATGAACTTCTTAGCTTTCATTCCAGTTTCTGTACCGGCTGCTACAGATGCACGTAGCATGTCACCGGTACTAACTTGAGGTAAACCAGTAGACTGCATTATCCTCTGAGCCTGAGTTCCCTTCCCGGCACCGGGTGGACCGAACAAAACTATGCTCTCCATGTTAACGGCGTGGAGTGCTTCTGTTTTCACTGTTGGCCTTGCTGGGCAAGCCACTGATGGCCGTAGTGTTGCCATTGCTCCATAGACCAACCAGGGGGTAATCCAGTAGGTGGAAGTGGAGGACCAACTTGGACCTGCGGAACAGGGACTGGAGCCGGAGCTGAAACCGGAGGTCTTCCCATTGGAACTGCAACCGGTGGTCGACCGGCCGGAATAGAGGATGGAGGGCGGCCAGTCGGTATCATTGGAGCACTTGGAGGCGGTAGACTTGGTATTGACTTGGCCAATGCATCAGCAATTTCTTCCGCTGTCACACCACCACTTGCAAGTGATTCTTGGCCCACGACTGAATCCATTACTGCTTGCATTCTCATACCATCATCTGGAATTGAATGAGCATCCGGAGAAACTAATTCTTCTCCAGAGAGATCTTTCGGTGCAGATTTCTTTATTCTCCTAGCCACTATTGCAACAACTAGTATCAATGCAGAGATTATGGAATAAGCAACTACTGGAGAAACTAATCCAAACAGTCCACCTTGCGTCTGTGTATTCTTCACACTCATTTCAAATGTAACTTGGCTCGAACCACAACTGAATGTTAACTCTTCAATTCCTGCAGCCGTATCATCATTAGTCGACACCTCGATTTCTATTTCTTTCTGCTCGCCAACACCCAAACTTGTAACAGACTTATCAGATAGATCTGAGCTCCATTCATCTGCTTCCAACAGTACCGATAAATCAGTATCGAGAGGAGCATTACCAATATTTGTTATATTCAAAGTTTGAATTGTACTTGTTCCACGCTCAATCCCTAGCAAAGAACGAGACTCAGAATCATAATCAATGGCACAGAATCCACTAGATAGTACTTCTACGGGGTAAGACTCTGCAACCTGCATAGTCTCAAACCCGTTGCTAATTGTTGCATAAATTCCGAGTGTGAGAGCATCTGAGGTAGCATCCTGATTAATTGGCGCCTTTATGCCAACAAGGACTTCGACTGTCTGCCTAGGCTCCAAATATGTAGGAGGGGCAGCGAATCCTACACTCCATCCATCAGGTGGTAATGAATTGGACCATTCGACGCTGAGTCCTGAGTTTCCGGTATTTTGAACAGTTAGAGTATTGAAATTGAAATCATCGTTTACAAGAGTAGACATTGAAAAATTAGCATCTTGTGTAATCGATAGCCCAATTTCATCCTTGACAATTAATGTAGTCTCGTTGATGATAAAGTTAGACTGATCTTGTGAAGTCTTTATCACCAAATGGTTTTCATCATCACGAACTGCAACAGGTGATACTAAAATTTCGAAATTTACCTCTGCAGATTGACCAGGTTGAATTGCTACATCAACCTCTCTGCTTTCAGTTTGGAGGCCGTGAGTTACTTGAATTGTCCATGTTGTTAATTCGGGATTCACACGAACTGCTAAGTCCAATGGCGCATTCCCTGTGTTCTCTATTTCCAGAGTTAGATTTAGTCTCTCACCCGTATCCACATTAACGTTGGTGGCGAAAGCAGCTGGGCCCACTTCAACTCCAATATCATCTAATAGATTAGTCTCAAATGATTCAAGCGACTTAACAGTAAGAACTACTGTTTCACTTATGTTCAAAGAGATGTCTGTCTCGCTTGTGACTGAACATGTTACTGAATCTGTACTTCCAGCAGGTGGGAATCCATCTGCTACAGGGGGCACATACAATCGAACTTGCATAGGAAGATATTCCAGAATGTCGAGTGGCTCGAAGGAGTATGATGATGAATTAGATTGACCTAGTTGAACTTGCCAACGGTTTTGGCTGTAACAATCTAAATCGTAAACTGCCGGTGAGTTACCAGTGTTTCTAACCGATATAGAAAATGCGGTGCTACCACCCGGTATCGCTTCTAGCCCACTTGTACCCGCTGGAGCAACTTGAACATCCTTTACTTCCTCGACTACTAGAAGCAGTCTAATTGTATGCTTCACAGATGGATTATTACTATATTTAGCAGTTAAATCCATCACATAAGTTCCGGCCATTGCGTATCTATCAGTGGCACCTGAAAGGTCAGCATCATCATCATTCATTGTGATATTCAAGTAGATTTTATCACTGGCCTCGCCCATTGCAGACAGGCTAAATGGTCCTGAAAGGTCAGAGTTTCTTGACCAAGTGTCTTCAGTTGGTAATAGCATATCATCACGTAATGGATTTGGCATTTGTACCTGAGATAAATGTAATTTTACAGATTGTGTTTCAGTTCCTTCATGTTTCAATACCACAGGCCAAGTGTAACCTTCTGCCGTAGCAGGGTTCAATGTCTGATTAACCATACTTTCATCTTCTGCACCACTACTATCCAATGTTACTAGTCGAACACCCAATGCTGCAACGGATATTGTCATCTCTTCGATGTTGTTGTTCGCACCGTTAATTTCATCATTTACTTCTAAAATACTAGAATCAACATCAACTGTCAGTCTCATGTTATGATCGCCAGTTGTTGTAAATGAATGGAAAAGCGTTAGTGAATCAATTACTCCTGCTTTCAAAGAGGAACGGTTTCCGTCAAATATCATATCTCCAGTAGTTAAGTCCTCTAGAGTAACTCGGAATTTACCGGCATCTAATGTACCCTGATTTAGCCAAGATACTCTAATTGTTATCAAATCGTTAACCAGAGGAGAGGCAGAAGAGGGGAATATTGAGCCGTCGAATAGAACTAAGTCTGCCTTTTCATCAATAGTTGCATCACCGGTTAAAATCAATGAGAATGCTTGGTCCAGACCACCTCCATGAGTCACACGTAATTGCCACTTCCCGGATGGCAAGGATGACGAAGGAGCGATATTTATTCTCTCTACGTTGTTTAAATCATCATGGACACCATTTGGTATTGAAAAGCCATTTAGCATGACGTTCCCCTTGTATACAGAACCATCTGGCGCTGTAAGTAATAAATCCAAATCGTTGACTAACCTGGCTTCATTCTGGGCGGAATTAGCACTTCCTGCAACATCAGTCCACGCCATGGTGATATCGATACCTGAAGAAGGATCGATATCGAATTGGTATAGGGTGGAAAATCCAGCGGATAATATTCTGGAGTTGTCATGGAATGTGTTTAATGCGTTTCCATTGTAACTTGGAATAACAGTGTTTGACACAGAGATTTGCCCCCATCCTTCTACTGCATTAGGAATATCGGCCGTTCCAAGGTCGATTGCACCGTTGATACTTGCAGCCTTGATTAAGGAGGCTGTAGGAGTAGAGATACCTACTTCTTCACGGATGAATTCGCGAATCAATGAAACAGAACCACCAGCAACTGCTGTTGCTTGACTAGACCCTGTGAGCGACATGTACATGCCATTGCCATTCAAGTGCGTGCCAGTACCACAACTCAATCCTACTGGAATCGCTGCTTCTTCAGCTCTACCTGAACAAATGGAAACTCCAGGAGCTACCAAATCTGGCTTGACACGCCCATCCAAGGATGGTCCATTTGCAGAAAAGTTTGCAACACTGCCACTTGGACTGGTGGTTGAAGCACCGATTGAAAGTACATTCTTGGCCGTTGATGGAGCCATTACCTTAGATGCATTCTGATTAGGGTCGTCCCCTGCAGAAAATATAGGTAAGAAATCAGGGTTATCGTGTACAAACACATCTAAAGAACGTGAATCAGCAGTATAAGCGCCATAGTTACCATTCAATCCCCAAGCATTCACTGCAACTCTGGAACCTTCTTGTTCAGCATGACTAAGCATATCATAAATTGAGCCTATTCTTCCGAAAACTCCTGTTGGATCATGCTCTAAAGCGTAAGCAACAATGTACGCACCGGGTGCGATACCTGTTGTCGATGAATCGCCACTGCCATCACCCGCTATTGTCAAAGCAACGTGTGTACCATGGCCTCCGTTTGAATCAGCAGGACTTGGGTCAAGGCCATATTGCGTGTAAACACCTGCAATTCTCCCGACAATATCTGGATGATCTTGGTCAATACCTGTATCGGTGAAGGATATCTTTTCACCAGACCCATCTAGGCCTAGTGTAGTGTTTTCAACCTCTGGAATTACTACAATTGCTCCCGCCACGGCATTTGTCAATCGCATCTCATAAGCGGTCTCTGACCAGATGATACGGCCATCACGAGCGAGAGATTCCAAATTTACTGAACCTTTAATTTCACACAAATGTAAGCCACACCATGCTTCATCAGCACCCATCTTTAACAAATCTAGTGTAAGAATATCTAGTGCCATTGGGTTCAGGTCGGCGGCTGGTATTGCTGCAATGTAATCGGTTGATGATCCTACATCGGAAGAAACTCTCCAACCCGGCATCATTGAACCAGTCCAACGAACAGAATCATCACTTTGGATTGCGAATATGTCACTTGGATTAGATAACCTGACCAACCAAGTCGATGAACCTAGATTATCCAATACAAATACGTCATGCTGCTCGACTAAATCGTATAATGCGGCTCCTGTGTGATGGTGTAATTGCACGATAGCCATGCCTGTTTCTCGATAGTCATTAGAATCATCCAATCTCGACTTAGGCATTTCCTCTGTTAATGGATCGAAGGTTCCCGCAGAAGTATGAATTTCGTAATCAACGTCTTTCAAAGGCGATTGTATTGTATCCAAAGGTTCCATTGCATGCCATTTGTTGGCAGCATCCTCAAGTAAGTCTACTTCAATGACTACTTGATTATCAACGGCCCCCGCCATAGGAGCCAGAAGCATCACTACAAGGATAAAAAATGACCTTTGCGCAGCCAGCATATACCTCGGAACATGCAACCGTACTTGAATACAAGCCTCTGATGAGCCCTATAGGGCTCACTCAAACAGTGCTGCTATTGCTGCGTCAGTCTTAGCAACTGATGCTTGCCAATCTGACTCAGTACCCATCAAAGCACGGATAGCATCTACATTCTCTGGAATGACATCAGACTCCTGATGAATCGCTTGGAAGTAATACAAGTTGTTGCCCACTAATTTGACACCATCTTCCCAAACAAATATCTCATGTAAATCACCCCAAGTCCGCCCCATATCTCTTGCAAACTCCATAACTTCTGCAGTAGTTGTTATTCCGGTATCTTCACCGTGCATGATTACAACACGAGGGCTATTCCTCCACATTTCAAGCACGCTTTCGGTGGTCAGCCCGTGACCTTCAGGAAGAGTTGCAACTATAGAATGAACATGCATTATGGTAGTTGGAACTGCAACAGCTAGTGAATTGATATTTATTTCAGGTTTCACTGTCATTACATCTGGTCCGTGATGGCTTGGAACTTTCAAGACAGGTTTTATTGCATTAATAGGCCCTTTCTTGGAATCTCCAGGATCTGCTGCACGACGTATCATTGTGCATTCAACAGACAATTCGCCACAGTGATCGTAAAGAGGAACTAATGTTCTGGAAAGCCCTGTTGTGTTACAAGAAACTACACGGGTTCCTTCTGCATTCAAGTTAGCGCTATGATTAGCACATGAAGTGTATGAAAGGCCAGTCATAGCATGCTTCTCTCCACCTTGGAAAATCCACTTTACCCCTGCACTTTGGTACTTAGCCTTGTTATCTGCACCCATTTTCCCAGGAGAGCAGTCGACTACAACATCAGCTACTGCCAACAAATCACTAAGACCGCCGTGGCATTCGTACCCAGCATCAGCAAATGCTGCGATTCGATTAGCGTCATCAAATGTACAATACAAAGGGTATCCCTTTCGTACTGCCAAATCGCAACCAAAAGCAGGTCTAGTCTTGGTTACACCAATTATTTCCATATCATCTTGACAAGACACTGCGTCGGCTACACGCTTTCCGATTGTCCCGTATCCATTGATTGCAACCTTGATTGTCATGAGGCTCCCAATGTACCTGCCTTCGCGCCACTCACATGAACATTGCTTCGCGCAATTGTCGCATCTTGGAGGCAAACGGTTGATGAAAGAGAACATTCACCGAGGGTTGATGGCAGGTATTGACGACATCGTTGCGAGTTCGATGAGTATCAACTCGAGATTGCCCGCGCAACTCGAAAAAGCCCTAGAAAGAAACATTGTGTTGCGCATCGGTTGGACTACCGGCGGAGAACCTGTTCCAAAAGACGGGGAGTTAGGTCTTTGTCCAAATCTTCCAGATGGTTCCAAAGTCCGAAGTTTAGGTTATCTAGGTCCATTTACTGCTGCTTTCGGACAAGGTGGAACATACACCCATCAAGGCGACATTGGTTCATTCCTTGGAGCTGGTAACAATGGAAATAAAATCACCTGTGAGAGAACTGCTGGCGCTTGTGCAGGATATGGACAAAAAAGTGGCAGACTTACGATTCTTGACGGTGTTGGAGATGATGCTGGCGCCAAAATGACTGGCGGACTAATTGTTATCAGAGGAGACGCAGGGATAAGAATTGGCGGCGGGATGAGTGGCGGCGACATAATTGTTCATGGAGACGTAGGTGGAGACCCTGGCGCTGGTATGAAAGGTGGCAGAATCATCATCAACGGACGATGCCCTTCACCTCCACCTGGGGTTTTACTTCGCACTTTAGAGAAGAGTGAAGTTACTGAAATCAACAAAAAACTTGACGATGAAGACTTACATATTCCTGCCGATGCTGTTTGTCTGGTTTCTGACGGAGAATTTGTTGAAGCGATTATGTCTTCATGCAAAGAGGATTTATCGGGTATCGCATTACTCCCCGCTACGACCAGCCACAACCCTAACCATTCAACATGTGATACTGTGGCACTTATCGGCGCTGAAGATGCTCTTGCACTCCCCATACCATTGTTACCGTATGTGCCAAATGGTGTCCAGGATGATTTATTCCACCCCTGCTTAGTACGTTCAACCCCTCGTGATTGCGACATTGTGATTATTGATTCAGAAAATATAGCCGATGCTGCAAGTTTGGTCCAATCTGCTGCAGGCTTTGCTATCGATTTGGACTCATTACCAAGATTAGATGGAGCAGCAATCGATGGATTACTCGTTGCTCTTCGCTGTATTGCGGGCCTTAAATCAAAGGTACTAATGATTAGAGGAGTTAGCCAATCTGCTTCACTTCATGCAGATACAGAGCACCATGGAACAGATGCTGCAATAAGCGTTCTAGACGATGGTAGTGGCCTTTGCGCTGCTGCAACATTACCAATGGTTGGCCGATCTGCATCGGAAATGGATGCAGATACAAAAGCTGGAATTTGGCTTCCTTGGTCAGCAACTAGCGAAGATTTAGCTATCCTTTGTGCATCTAATATTGGATTCACTGTTTGCCCTGCACCTGACGAGAATATTGCAGGCTGGATTGCACAAGTAACATCTGGACTTTCGGCTCATCTTAACCGACTAGGTTTGGCTTCTATCGACTCTCTAACAAGAGCAAACTTGCGTGCATGTGACCAAGACACTGCCGCAGTTAGTGGATTACGATTGGCAGGTTATGACAGACCTATGCCCCACTGGTTTGCAAGGTGATTTAATGCCAACTATCAATGTCGACCAGAGCCTTCTCCGAAGGTTTGTTGAATCCAAAGGTCGTAAACACGACATAGAAGATCTAGCATTTCGCCTCCCACTAATGGGGACCGATATCGACAAGTGTGATGATGAGACTCTGGATATCGAGATATTTCCCGACCGCCCAGACTTACTATCTCCTGAAACACTGTTTCATGGGATGATGCCATTCTTACATGATTCGCCTCCAGACCCTAGATTAGCCATTAGACCTGGAACTATTTCGATGAATGTCTCGCCGGAATTATCTTCGATACGCCCCGTCATACTGGGTGCAATAGTAAGGGGGCTAAATATTGATGAAGACATCATTAAACGCTTGATGGATCATCAGGAGAAATTGCACTTCGCCTTAGGACGTGGAAGGAAGAGGGCATCTATTGGAGTTCATGACCTCGCAACAATATCTCCACCTTTCAGAGTTGAAGCTGTTGAAAGAACTCATTCATTTACACCACTTGCAATGGATAGTGATATGACTATTGACGAAATATTATCCAATCATCCGAAAGGTGTTGATTATGCACACCTATTACAGGGGATGGATAAGGTTCCAATTATCCTAGATTCAAGTATCTCGGTACTATCATTCCCTCCTATCATCAATGGAGACCACACAACTGTCACCACTAAAACACGTGATATTTTCATCGATGTCACAGGCGTTGATATTAGAGCATGTGAATCTGCATTGATGCTGATTTGTTTGCAACTATCAGTTTTAGGAGGAACCATTGAATCGGTCAGAGTTACTGGTTGTGATGGGAAAGAATGGGTCCTCAACGGCTCTCCAATTAATCACCAAGTCGAGAGAAACTTGGTAGAAGGCATTCTTGGCAATTCATTTACTAACGACCAAATTGAAGATGCTATTCGAAGGATGGGGGGAGTTTACAATGGAGACACATCAGGAATGTTATCGATATCAATGCCAAGATGGCGTTTCGATATTTTACACCCAATTGATCTAGTTGAAGAGATAGCAATAGGTCACGGTTACGATGACTTGGCTCATGATGTTCCGAAGGCTCCGCTAACTGCTATACCTAGAATCGACGGTCATTTACGCAGAAGAGTGCGAGAAGCTTTGCAAGGATTAGGTCTAATTCAAATCCAATCCCTCACCCTTTCCAACGACTCAGACCAATTCGAATTGATGCGATGGAGAGCAGAAGGAGCAATTACTCGCATGACAAATCCGATTACTACTGAACACACTATACTTAGGCAGAACATTCTTCCTGGTTTGTTAAGACTTCTTGCTGCTAATCGGCATCATGATTTGCCACAAGGAGTGTATGAGTTGGGAACTGTTGTTATCGAACATAAGAACCGAGATAGGTTTGCATTCCTAATTGCAGAAAGGTCAGGAGGATTCGCATCACTACGTGGTAGAATACAGGGACTGATGCGAGACATCGGATGCACTGGTTGGTCTTTAGAAACAAACGAAACTGGGCCATGGTTGAGTGGGAGATCAGCAAACATCGTAGTTAATGGGCAGGTAGTAGGCCAATGTGGCGAAATCGACCCACGCGTATCAGAATCATTCGACCTTAAGGTCCCAATGAGTGGCGCTCAATTCGATATGATTGCTCTGTCAAGTGTAATAGAAGATCCAGTACATTGATCAAATTTCCACTTCAGAGTCGTCTATTTCTACAGTAATAGTTTCGAATTGCACTTCAACTTCAATCAAGCATTCGCCATTGCATAAATCGATTCCATTTTCAAATAGACTGATTTTTTCATCTGCATTCCATGATAAGGTGTCCAAATCATCTGTAACAATTAGGCAAGGTGATGGAACCACAACCTCTGGATTTGCTAATGCTGGAAAAATAGTACCATCTAGCGCAGCAATTTGAATCGTTGGGTAGCGACTTTCATCTTCAGAGTTGTAGTATGAAAGGAACTTTACTTTGTACCATGAGTTATTACTCTCAATGACATAAACTCCATCATTCGGATCAACCCTATGCACTGACATATCGTAAGTGTACCATTCTAATCTGTCATCGGTATTACTAGACAACTCAAGCCCAGATGTCCCGTTTATCTCACTAAAATCTGCACCTTCAACAAAGGTCCAATTAACATCGTTGTTCAAGAACACATCAGTAGAGGAAAACTTCATCCAATAATTGGAATCATTACCTTCCAACTGTTCTGCCAATTCCAAATATGTGAATTCCCCGTCTTCCGTTGCATCAATCACTGTGGTGAATGTTGCTCCATCTGCACCAAGATTAGGATCCACTTTACTTGAGGTTTGATTAGAATTGGATTGAGACCCAAATGAACACGTATTGGATCTACCATCAATAATCAGTGAAATTTCAAGAGAAGACCAAAGAAGGTCTTCGCCATCATCATCAAAACTAAGTTGAAGCAGTTGATTATCTGTCGAATCATCTGAAGTGGAAAAAGTCGAGTCTGTTACTACGACATTTGATGTGCCCAGGTCTGATTCATAGGAAGCAACCAAGTAAAACCAAACAGCCGCTACAACCACAATCAGAATCGTGGCTGTAGCGACTAACTTCTTCCAATTCAATATATCACTCTTCATCACGGTTAGACCTAGCAAAGAGGACTGCGCCCAATGTAGCTATGATCATGGTGACTCCAAGGAAACCTGGCGTATTATTTTCACTGTCATCATCGTCATCAGAAGATGGTTCAACTCCACCATCACCTACTGTGATTTTTCCGAACATATCAACTGAGATATGTGGTTCACATGCATAGTAGAAAATCGTATCTTCTGTGAAGGTGTGGTGGAAGTCTACTGTCGCAGATGCCTCGCCAGATGTTATTCCTCCATCAACGAAGGTGGTCGATTTCATTCCATCGACTTCCTTGACATTGTGAGCCATACTTTCAGAAGTCCAAGACCAACACACTGTCTGATTTACATCGATTGTAACAGCTGCAGGTGAGAATGCATATCCATCAGATGAGATTCCAATCGTGACGTCACAAGTGACATCATTGTCGGCAGGAGGTGTGAGTACCTTGTCGATCACATGGATTACACCATTGCTAGCAGGAACATCTGCTAGTGTTACCATCGCCAATCCATCGCCAACCATTACACCCAAGACATCACTAACATATACCAATAGTAAGTCACCGTTAGCAGTGGTTACATTTGATTTCCCGTCAGTAAGGTCTGCGGACATTATTTCTCCTGGAACCACATGGTACAGCAAGATGTTTGCAAGGGTTTCTTTTCCTTCAGGAGTATCAAGTGCTGCCAAGTCAATTCCTGCGGCTGCAAATGCTTCATCTGTAGGTGCGAATAGTGTGAATGGACCCTCACTCTGAAGAGGTTCAAGCAGTCCCGCTTGTACTACTGCAGCGACCAGAGAACTGTGAATTGTGGTAGCCGAAGCCGTCATAGCAATGTTAACTGCTGCAGTCCACATGTAACTTTCACATATTTCCTGAGAGACATCACTAAAGGCATGACTGACTGTGTTGTAGCAACCAGTTATGGTCTGCCCTTGCATTTCATAATCTACCACATACATGTATGCTTCACAATCTGCTTGACTTGCGCCAGGTACAATTGTATGAGTGTTCATATTGTAACAGATTTCTCCTTCTGCTGCTGCAGGTGGCATCAATACTTTGTCAATGACGTGTATTACACCGTTGCTTGC